>CAYMXK010000253.1:0-4822 GCA_964393915.1 uncultured Prolixibacteraceae bacterium | reverse complement strand
AATTAATATGAATGGAAAAACAAACCAAACCTGGTGGTTTATCTTACTGGCACTGATTATTGCTGCAATATTGGGAATCATTATTCCAGGCAGCAAATCCTCACCCGACGATCCGGCGTTATCAGCAGGCGACACAGCCTGGATGCTAACAGCAACTGCCATGGTGCTGTTAATGACTCCCGGGCTGGCCTTTTTCTACGGAGGAATGATCCAGCCTAAAAATGTCATTTCCACCATGATGCAAAGTTTCATCGCAATGGGAATCGTCAGCATTCTCTGGGTTTTTATCGGCTTCAGCATTGCCTTCGGAACGTCTGTTGGCTGGGAAGGGTACGGATTTTTTGGCAATCCGTTTACCTATTTTATGTTCAGGGATGTGGGGTTGTCGACACACCCTGATTTGAGTCCCACCTTCCCACTGGCATTGTTCGCAATGTTCCAGCTTAAATTTGCCATAATAACACCGGCTCTTATCACCGGTTCGTTTGCCGGAAGGGTCAGATTCAAAGCATACATGCTTTTCATGGTATTGTTTACACTTTTCATATACGCACCGCTTGCACACTGGACCTGGCATCCCAATGGATTCCTGAGAAACTGGGGTGTCCTCGATTTTGCCGGAGGTACGGTGGTACACATGTCGGCAGGTTTCGCTGCCCTTGCAGGCGCACTTTTCCTGGGCCGTCGTAAAAGTTACATGGAAGAGATTAAACCAGCCAATATTCCTTTTGTATTAATGGGGGCAGGGTTGCTGTGGTTTGGCTGGTTCGGCTTCAACGCAGGTTCTGCATTGGCAGCCAATTCAATAGCGGCGCTGGCCCTTATGAATACCAATACCGCATCGGCAGCAGCCATGCTTACCTGGATATTTTTTGATGCCGCAAAAGGCAAAAAACCTACAGCCATGGGCGCATCCATAGGGCTGGTGGTAGGACTTGTGGCCATTACACCTGCTGCCGGATTTGTAAATGTAGGATCAAGCATTTTCATAGGTGTAATTGCTGCACTTATAAGCAACTACGCCATTACCCTTCGCACACGGTCCACCCTCGACGACACCCTCGACGTCTTCCCTGCGCATGGCATGGGCGGTATAACCGGCATGATAGCAACCGCAGTTTTTGCCAATGAGGTTGGACTTATACACGGACAGGTCACGACCTTCCTGTTTCACCTCCTGGCACTGGTTGTAGTTGGGATTTTCACTTTCGGGGGATCATGGCTGTTGTATATGCTTACCGACAAAATTATTCCACTCCGGGCTACTCCTAATAACCAAAAGGTTGGCCTCGACATCAGCCAGCACGATGAAATTTATACCTAACAAAACTTAATTGAAAATGGCCGGTGGAATGCCGGCCATTTTTGCAAATATCAAATCGTTTACATAATTTCTACCTGACGCTTGAACTCCATTTCCAGCGAAATAAAAGTCTCCGTACGGGCAATTCCTTCAATTTCCTGAAGCTTTTCGTCGATCAGCTTCTTTAGGTGCTTGTTTGTTTTGGTTTGCACCTTAATGAATATGGCATACTGCCCTGTCGTATAATGACATTCAACAATCTCAGGAATTTTAACCAGCTCCTGAACCACCTTCCGGTGATTTTTTGCCTTTTCAAGGTAAATCCCCATGTAAGCCGTTGTGTAATATCCGAGTTTCTGTGGATTGATTAGAAACTCGCTTCCTGAAACAACACCGATATTCAACAGTCGCTGAACACGCTGATGGATTGCTGCACCGGAAACGCCACATTCACGAGCCACTTCCAGAAAAGGAATCCGGGCATTCTTTGTGATCAATTTTAGTATCTTTTCATCCAGGGCATCTATATCTGCGACAGGCTCCAAAAACTCATCTTTGTTCATACAACTTGATTTTTAATTTACTTACAGATCGTTATGCAAATCTATAAAAATATTGCAAATTTTCAGAAATCAACCTCTAATTCAAAACGATTATGACAAAATGTAAAGACGTATACCATGTTCTGACTTTATAACCGGATTTATCGAAAAATAAAAATTGCTATTTATTGCTTTAATCCTTCGATAGCTGATTTTATATCGTTACCGGAGGGGGCCTGGAAGATTTTCAGGCCAAATTCTGGAACAACGGCAAAAACGTGATCAAAGATATCTGACTGAAGATTTTCGTACTTAACCCAGGCTGTTTCCTTACTGAAGACATATATTTCAATCGGAAGCCCTTTGTCTGATGGCTGAAGCTGCCTGATAATAAATGTCATATCCTGCCTTATCAGTGGATTGTTCCGGAGATAGTTTTCAAGATATTTACGGAATACGCCCACGTTGGTCTGCCTTCGACCGCTGATCAGATCATCATCCGAAATGTTTTTCTGCAGGTTGTAGTGCACAATCTCCTCTTCTTTTTGCAATACATAATCGCGGATGAGCTCAAACTTCGCTAACCTCTGCAACATCTCAGCATCACAAAAACGAATGGTAGTCACATCAATATAAATGGCCCGCTTAATGCGTCTTCCACCCGATTCTTCCATCCCCTTCCAGTTATTGAATGACTCGGAAACAAGGGCATATGTCGGGATTGTTGTAATCGTCCTGTCCCAGTTTTGAACCTTCACCGTATTGAGGGTGATGTCGATTACCGTCCCGTCGGCCCGGTGTCCCGGCATTTCAATCCAGTCACCGATTTTGAGCATATCGTTGCCCGAAAGTTGTATGGAGGCTACAAACCCCAATATGGTATCTTTGAAAACAAGCAACAGCACTGCCGCCATAGCTCCCAGTCCGGCAATAAGCACCGTAGGATCTTTCCCCAGGATTACGGAAATTACAAGAATCGCTGAAAGGAAAAATACCAGGATCTTAACCAGTTGAATGTACCCCTTGATGCTCCGATGGTGCGAATATTCCGTAGTCTGGTATATATCATTGCCCGCATTCAGCAAAGTGCTGATAATATAGATGACCACCCCTATAAAATAGACCTTTACCCACTTCAGGATAAAACCACCTAAATTCAGGTAGTAGTCGCCGGGAAAGGGAAGCATATCGTCAACAGGGAGACCGGTAAAAGCCGGATCTGTTCCCGGACTGGCAAAATAAGCGCTGTGATAAATAATAAAGGCCGGAACGAGGTGGGCCAGGCTATGAAATACCTTTCGGTTGATAAGTATATCGTCCCACTCTGTCCTGGTTTTCTTTGCCACTTTCCGGACTATCTTCAGGATAATATACCTGACAACCACAAGCGTAACCCAGGCTGATATTATCAATGCAGCAAAAGATAGAACCGCTGCAAAAGGTTTCGCAAAATCTTCAAAAAAATGATGACTCCTGAAAAATTGCAATAAAAATTTATACAATTGATGTATCATACTTTCACCTTAACAACTTATATTAGCCCTCAAAATTACGAAAAATGAGTATTCTGGTCAGGCTTTTCTCCATTGCAGCCCTTACGCTGGCGCCATTCTTAACTTTATCGCAGGTTAATTTCAACGTTTTTTTTGAGGATAAAACCTTCCGTTTCGATTTTATCCTGGGAGGAAACAACGAAACAACTTTTGTTTACCCGCAGCAAATGCTCGAAGAAGCTGTCTGGGCTGGCTCAAAGGTCAACCTGACGAATGGACCTGATTATGGAACTTACCGCTTCAGGGTGTTCGACAGTGCATCGGGAGAGCTTATTTTCTCGAGGGGATTTGCCACCCTGTTCCAGGAATGGCAAACCACAACAGAGGCAAAAACAATGAACAGGGCATTTTACCAGGCCATCCATTTCCCCTATCCGAAGATGAATTTCCGTTTATCCATTGAATACCGCAACTGGCAGGGTGAGTTTGACCAGGTTTTCAGTACGGATATCGATCCAAACGACTATTTTATCCGCAAAGAAACAGCACCTGCCGCAGACATTACTTTCCTGGTGAATAGCGGGGAACCTGCAAAAAAGATCGACCTGGTTTTCATGTCTGAAGGGTATGCCGCAGAGGAACGGGAGAAGTTCCTCAAAGATGCCGGGGCGATGACAGATTATCTTTTCTCGGTCAGCCCGTTCGACAAAAACAGGGATCATTTCAACGTGATTGCGCTCTGGACACCCTCGGTGGAAAGCGGCACTGATATTCCCGGAAGCAACATCTATAAAAACACCCGGTTCAACGCGACATTTTACACGTTCGATATCGACAGATACCTCACCACCAGCGACATGAAGCCCATATACGATGCGCTTTCAGGCGTGGCATGGGACCACTTCTTTGTTTTGGTTAACAGCCCGAAGTACGGGGGTGGCGGATTTTACAATTTTCTTGGCATAGGCACAACAGATCACTACCTCTCCCGGAAAGTTATGGCGCATGAGCTTGGCCACTCATTTGCCGGACTGGGTGACGAGTATTACGACTCTGCGGTTGCCTATGAGAATTTCTACAATCTGGAGACAGAACCCTGGGAACCCAACATCACAACCCTGGTTGATTTTGAATCAAAATGGAAGGACATGATTCCGGCCCATATACCTGTACCTACCCCCCGGGAGGAAAAATATTCAAATACGGTCGGGGTTTTCGAAGGAGGCGGATACTCGGCCAAAGGCATATTCAGCCCTGTCATGGATTGCAGAATGAAGAGCAATGGCCCGGAGGAATTCTGCAACGTTTGCAAAAAGGCCATTCAGCGGATAATAGATCTGCACTGTGAATAGACCGCGTTACCGGTAGCCGAAAACATACCTGACCGACAATGCCACCTCATCAGTAAGCCCAAAAGGCTTGCCCAATAGGTTGATCCCGGGTTTGTAGTCAATACTCAGGTTAAAGGGTATCTCGGTGATATT
>CAYMXK010000252.1:0-7035 GCA_964393915.1 uncultured Prolixibacteraceae bacterium | reverse complement strand
TGATCGGACCTGGTAACTTTTCCAGGAAGCTGACCTCCAGCGTTTTCTTATCAATAATGAACAATCCGGCATCGGTACCACAATACAAATATCCCGGAGTTGCAGCGGCACATTTGCTGTTTGGAAACAGGTACCCGACCGTAGAGAGAGGTTGGTATTCCGGATCGATGTCAGGTTTACCTGGAAAAACAGTGATCTGCCGCCGGGTAAAAAAATAGTACTTCGAATCATCTCTTATAACCTGAAATGGACCTCCGATCGACGTATTGTTGATCATTTTCAACTTTTTATCTTCCATTCCCAACATGGCAAATTTCCCTTCGAGTCCGATGAATGCCTGATTCTCCTCAAAGTGAAACGATATGATCTTAAGGCCTTCGAGTTCGCTGAACCGGAATGTCTGTGTGGTATTCTTTGCGGGTGAGTAGATATATATGCCGCCCCTGAGTCCGCCAATCCAAATATTACCCTTATTATCGGCCGCTAAAGTATTGGGGGTTTCATCCAGGTTCAGCCTTTGCGGAATAAGAATTTTCCGCATGAAATCGACTAATGCAATATCCCCGTAGATACCGGCCCAAACCCTTTGGGAGGGATCTTCGCATAATGAAGTAATTATGAGGGGTTCTTCAGTAGCAATCCCTTCCGTTCTGTTGATGTGGCAGAACGGGTTTCCCCCGGCATTGAGATAATAAATTCCATTTTCGCGCGATCCCAGCCAAAGCCTGTTGCTCTCATCCTTAACAATGGTATAAATACTTTCCCCTTCCACCGATCTGTCGGATTGGATTCCTGACATAAAATGGGTGTATTTGTTTGTCTCAGGTTCAAAAAGGTCTATGCCCCCCTCTTCCGTGCCGATCCATATTTGGTTGTCGCCCAGTATTTCGAGCGATTTTACCTTGTTGCTGTTGAGGGAGTTGCTGTCGTTTTTTTTGTGCGGGTACACGGTAACCGACTGTCCGGGATGGCTGATTTTGACAAGTCCTGTGTTGTATGTACCTATCCAGAGGTTGTGCCGGGAATCTTCTTTAATGACCATCGGGCTTATACGCATCAATTCAGGGTATTCGGGATCGTAGAAGAAACGTTTGAATGTTCCGTTCAACGGGTCGAACAGGAACAGTCCACCTTCCCAGAAGCCTGCCCAGAATCGCCCCAGTTCATCAATGTAAAGGGTCTCGAGTGTTCCGGTTGTACCAGGAAAAGCTGTATTGCGGAAGACGGTCATTTCCAGGGTTTCCGGGTTTATTTTTACCAATCCCTCAATGCAGGCTGCCCAGATATTCCCGGAGTGGTCCTCCGTAATGGTTCTGATTGTTTTTCTGTTATCCGATCCCAGAGGCATTTCGTAGCGAATAAATGTTCTGTCGGATGGATTGTACCTGTTAAGCACTCCATTGTCGGTTCCTGCCCACAGGGTATTGTTGCGGTCGATAAACAGACTTCTGATATAGTCGTCGCTAAGTGATTGGTTGTTAAGGGGATCATGCCTGAATGCAATGAACTGCCGGCCGTCGAAACGGTTCAGTCCCATATAGGTGCCAATCCAGAGGAACCCGTTTTTATCGATTACCATGGTATTGACACGCGGATGTACCAAACCGCGTTCTGTTCCCAGATTTATCCAGGTGACCCGGTTGCAGGGTGCCTGCGCGTAGGTTTCAACATTAAAAAGGAATAGTAATGAGAGTAGTATGAGCCTCTGCATGGTATTTTAGTTTACGCCGGTTAAATGTACATCCATTCGGTGAGAAATGGAAATTCCTCCTCCTGCTGAACCGGATTTACACCTTTTTGAAATGGAATTCCACATCCCTCATTTTTTGCTGTAAAATTTATTCAGACCGGAAACGAGCTTACGGTTTATTGGTCTGTGTTTACCCGGCAGTCACACGAAAAGCGTGTTAATTTACTTAAAAAACTACAACCACTTATTATTCATCTAACATGTAGAATTTATGAAACGATTATTTATTGTATGTATGTTGTTTTGTTTCGCAATTGTGACCGGAATGGCGCAGGAGCGGACAATCAATGGCAAAGTTACCGGGAAAGAGGATGGCGCGCCCATTCCGGGTGCAACCATTGTGGCGGAAGGAACCAGTATTGGGACAATTTCCAACCCCGATGGTGAATTTTCCCTCCGGTTGCCTGAAGGAACCCGTACCCTGGTGGTCTCTTTTGTAGGCATGAAAACTGCCAGGGTGGCTGTTACGGGCAACCGTGCCGATGTAGAACTGGAACAGGACAAGGTCGGACTCGATGAAGTGATTGTGATAGGGTATGGTACCACCTCCAGACGTGCGGTTACCGGATCTGTTCAGAAAATTTCCGGAGAGGATGTGCGGGTATCCAACAGCACCAACGTGGCCGCCTCACTTCAGGGTAAAGCTGCAGGCGTGCAGATTACGCGCAACTCCGGCGACCCCAACTCGGGGGTCAATATCCGTATACGCGGAACTTCATCCATAAACTCCGGAGGCGATCCCCTGATTGTTGTTGATGGCATTCCCGGGGCAATGAGCCTGAATGATATCAATCCCAACGATATTGAGTCTGTCGAAATCCTTAAGGACGCTTCGGCAGGTGCCATTTATGGATCAAGGGCAGCCAACGGGGTGGTGATGGTTACAACAAAAAAAGGTTCAAAAGACCTCAGTACCCTCAATATTGAAATGCAGCGCGGCGTCAGTGAGGCCATTAACGACTGGGAGATTGCGGACAACAA
Source organism: uncultured Prolixibacteraceae bacterium (assembly GCA_964393915.1). GTDB lineage: Bacteria > Bacteroidota > Bacteroidia > Bacteroidales > Prolixibacteraceae > UBA1413. The sequence continues at coordinate 4,304 of CAYMXK010000252.1, read as the reverse complement.
ACAATTGTTGCAGATATACGACAGGGCATGGTCGAGCCGTCCTGAGAATATAGGCAAGCCTGTTGTTTTTCCCGAATATGACTGGGATGGTTTTAGCAGGTCCGTAGCCGATGCCACCAATACCAACTGGAAAGAACATGTTCAGAACAACCAGGCTTTCTATAATCTTCTTTCGCTCCAGTCGGTAGGCGGATCTGACAAAACAAAAGTATTTCTGTCAGGTTACTATCGCGATTACAACAGCCTCAATCCTGGAAGTAAGTTCGATAAGGCACAGCTTCGCATCGGAATTGACCATGACATAAAAAAGTGGCTGGCATTCGGGGCCAGTATGGTCGGAACCTACCAGTTCAGTCAGAATGCCTGGGCCGGCTTCACCGATGCCTATACCCGTCTGCTTCCCATATATCCCGTATATTCACCTTCCGCTGACCCTATCCGGACGGGCAAGTATTTTTATGACCGCACCAAAACCGGAAACCAGGGCATAAATCCATTGTATATCCGCGATGAGACATGGAGCGACAACCAGGCGATGAGGACCCTCACCACAGGCTACCTTGAATTCAAACCCATAGAATGGCTGCAGGTAAGAAGCGAATGGTCGCTTAATTATGGCAACAGCCGCTCCCGGAACTACCAGTCGAAGGAGTTTCGCAGGGAAACGGATTCCTTTGCCTTTGCCTATTCAACTTCAACACCCAAGGTGGGCGTCTCGGGCGGCATAAATTATGGCAGGTACCAGACTTACAACTGGACAACAAACAACTATGCCACATTTGATAAAACATTCAACAACCACCGGGTAAATGTGGTTGCCGGTCACTCGGCCGAGGCGTTTACCTTCGATGGCAACTCCAATCAGTATGAAGGCTTTCCGTCGGGCTATTTTACACTTACCAACGCCAATACAGAACTTGTGGCTACCCGTCAGAGCGTTTCCTATGAGCAGTTCAGATTCCTGTCATACTTCGGAAGGGCAAAATACAGCTACATGGACAAGTACCATGCAGAGGTCAGTTACCGTGCCGATGGCTCCTCCCGTTTCGGAGAAAAAGACCGCTGGGGTTATTTCCCGGGAGTATCTGTGGGGTGGGTCATCAGTGAAGAGAACTTCATGGCTGATGTTAACCAGTTCGACTTTCTGAAATTGCGTCTCAGCCGTGGTTTTGTAGGGAACGCCGAAATGGGCAACTATCCCTATCTCTCTACTTTGGTGGGCTGGGGCCCTTATGGCAGCACGCCTGGATTTTTCTTCAACAATATCGGAAATGACCAGATTCGCTGGGAATCGCAGGTGCAGACCAATGCGGGGCTGGATTTTGCCATTCTGAATAACCGGATAAGCGGTTCGTTCGACTATTTTGTTAAAGATGCCCGGGATCTGATTGTTTCCAACCGTATCGGTAACTTCCATGGCTATTTCGCACAAAATATCAACGTTAACCTGGGAACCTTGCGTAACCGCGGGTTCGATATCGGTATTTCCACCCAGAACCTGACCGGTGAGTTTAAATGGACAACCGATTTTAATATCTCCAGGGCAAAATCGGTCATCACGAAACTATCTCCCAACCAAAGGTTTATCGATTCAGGGAAAAACCGCGTAGTGGAGGGCTATCCGCTGGGTGCCTACTTTCTTCCTGTTTGGGCAGGTGTTGACCCGGTTACCGGGCATGAGCTGATTTACGGGGTCAATCAGGGAGCTTCTTCCACCAACGTGGCCACTACTACCGATTTCTCCGGAGATGTGATTGATGCTGAGCGCCTCAATGCCACCCAATACAACAACCACAGAGTGCTTTTCGAAGATAAAACACCCTATCCCGATTTCTATGGAGGGTTAAACAACAGTTTCTCCTACAAGGGTTTTGAACTCTCTTTCCTGTTTGTATTTCAGTATGGAAACTGGATCTATGACGAAGGCATCCAGAAGCTGAATTACGTAACCACCGGGTTCACGCAAAACGTGTCTCCTGACCTTCTCAATGGCTGGACAGCATCCAATCCCACCAACATACCGTTGCTGTGGAATACCCAGATGTCGGGCCGTGCCTCTTCGCGGTTCCTTTACGATGGAAGCTATATCCGGATGAAAAATCTGACACTTGGGTACCGACTGCCGGAATCTGTTCTCAATAAATTGCACATCGGGAGCCTGAGGCTCTTCGTTATGGGTGAAAACCTGCTTACATTTACCAAATATCCGGGAGGTGATCCTGAATTCTTCAGGGCAAGCGGCGCTGCTGCCAATATATCTCCGGGGATTGCAGATATCACTATGCCACAGGTACGTACCTTCACGATCGGGCTAAACCTGGGACTGTAATTAACCATTAAAACACGATATTTATGAAACGTATAAAATATATCAGCAGAATACTTGCAGTATTCACAGCGATAACTTTCAGCGGATGTACCGAAGACTTTCTCAGCGATATTAAACCTGAAACCGCGCAGGATGTATACTCCTTAAGGTATTTTATCGATGACCTTGATGTACTGGTTAATGGTGCCTATGGTGCACTTTTCAGTCCCGCCGGAATGGGATCATTCCAGGTTTCGATGGAGCTGCAGAGTGATTTTTACTATGCCGAACCCAGTTTGAGGTCGGCGTGGATCACCGGTCGCGAAGGGAATGCATACACGCACTCCTATTCAAACAAGGATTATGACCTCCAGGCGCAGGTGATGCAGTGGAACAATTTTGCCATCAACCTGGCCAATACTGTGATTGAATCACTCGAACTGGGTATGGTTGACAAGGATCCTAAAAAAGTAACCGACGGAGACCGCGTGATGGGGGAGGCCAAATTCATACGGGCATACGCCCATTGGCAAATGGCCGTCATGCTGGGAGCACAGTATCATTCATCAACAGTCAATACACCGTCGGGGATTTTCAGGGATAAGCCCATACTTGGCCTCTCCGATATTCCAAAAGGTATCAGTACCGTTGGAGAAATGTATGACCTGATCATCAAAGACCTGGTTGATGCACAGTCGAAACTCCCCACGGTTTACAACAACAACCTCCACCCGGCGAGGTATGTGGTTGGCGTCAGGCAGGATGCAGCAACCGCTTTACTGGCCAAAATCTACTTTCAGATGAACGACAACGACAAGGCCCTGGCTGAAGCAGATAAACTGCTAGGGCCGGTTTCTGCCAGTGGATCCTCAAAATATCCCCTGACCAATAATTTCGATCAGTTGTACAGGCTTCTGGGTAACCAGGATTGCGGACCCAACAAAGGACGGGAATTGATCTATTCGGCTGAAGGTGCATCTGCCCAGAAGTGGACACAGGACAGCAAATGGGTATATTACCGGTTCACCCGGCCAACGAAGGATGCTGCCGGAGTTACCGTCCCTCAGGCATATGGCAGGCTCAGGCTGGGAACACCTTATCTTAACCTGTTCGATCAAACAAAGGACCGCAGGTTTCTTCAACTGGTCGAAAAGATAGGAAACAATTTCTGGCAGAAAAAACTTGCTATTGCCAGCATAAATGTGCCTATTTTCAGGTCTGCAGAGTTTCATCTGATGCGCGCTGAAATACTTGCACGCAAAGACCAGCCGGGCAATGCCGTTACCGAACTTAACCTGACCAGGGTCAGAGCCGGACTGGATCCATACGTTTTTACCACAAAGGCAGCTCTGATAAAGGAAGTTGTTGACGAAAGGGGGCGCGAAATGATTGGCGAATCAGTCCGCCATCTCGATAATCTCCGGCTGGGAGCGGCTGACAATACGCCTGTGCCTCTCGGACAAAGAGATGCCGCCGACAAGGTTTTCGTTGGTGATGTGGATGTATTGCCATGGAACAGTCCGTTGTTTGTGTATCCTTTGCCGCAGAATGAAAAGGACAACAACGATGCATTGAAATAGCTAAATTGTGAAATCATCAAAATAAGGATATTTATGAAACGAAAAAATATAACCCATCTGCTGGCGGTAATCACCCTGCTGGCATTGATAATCACCGGTTGCGAGGAAACCGTTTGGCCGGATGTTGTACCGGTAAATAAATCGGAATACATGGGGAGCTGGACAGCCTCGCAGTACCGTGCAAAAACAACTTACATCCGCACACAGGATCCGGTAACTAAGAATTTTTCAGTCAGAGATACCACCGTCACCGATTCGGTAACCATGAAATTTGAGCTGGGAATTGCCAGGGTTACAGGTCTTATGGTCGAAGATTCCGTAAAAATTACCTCCACGCTGACTAAAAACGGGATGGCACAGACTCCGGTTGTAAAATCGGGGTATTACTCACTGGCCAGTACTTCGGGCAGTGATTA
>CAYMXK010000251.1:0-7094 GCA_964393915.1 uncultured Prolixibacteraceae bacterium | reverse complement strand
CGATGGCCACATTACATCGAATTCCTTGTGGAAAGTGACCTGTGTATGTTGCCTGGAAATGGTATTGTATTTCCAGATATTTAATTTTAAGTCACGGTCTGATGCATAAAATATTTCGTTGCCAAACCATACAGGATGCTGATCTGTTCCGGCGAAATCGGTAATCTGTTCGGAAGTGTTGTTTTCCAGGTCATAAATCCACAAATCACTGGCTCTTCCGCCTTTATACCGTTTCCATGTTCTGAACTCACGATCCACAGGGGTAAAAACAATCTTTCCTGCATCGGGAGACAATACTGCAAAACCCCCGTTTTTAACTTGGAGAGGCTTTTCCAAACCGCCGTCGAGGCTGACAATGAAGTACTTACCATTACGTTCGCCAAACTCCGTCCTGTTGGCCCTGATCATAATCTGCCTGCTATCGGGCATCCAGTCGAGCACCACATGATCGTAACCGCCACGGGGTGGCATAACTCCTACCGAGTTATAATAGGTTAACTGACGGGGCATTCCTCCTTCAGAAGGCATCACGAAAATTTGCCGGCTCCCGGAATATTCTCCTGAGAAGGCGATCCATTTCCCATCGGGTGAAATTTTCGGAAACAGTTCCAACCCTTCATGTGAGGTAAGACGACGCGCATCGCCACCATTGGCATTTACTGTCCAGATATCACCGGCGTAAACAAATGCCACAAGGTCGCCGCTGATATGAGGGAAACGGATTAAACGGGCATCATTTATAGCCCAAAGCTCTTGCAAAGAGCTGAAAATAAAAATACTTACAACTATTAACTTAAAGTAAAAGCGCATATATAACATATATTGTTTGGCCGCTAAAAATACAATCTTTAACGGAGATAGAAAAGCAAAGGAAACACGAAAATGACATATTCTATACCAGTTTTTCATCCACAATCTCAAGTATCTCCTCTTCGAGCAGCTCTGTTTTTGCCGCAATTCCGGCAGCTTCTGCCAGAATCTCTTCGACTTTCTCCTTGTCATCAAGACCTGCAGCATTAATTTTAACATTCAGCCATGCCCCCCTTACAGCAGCGCGTGCGCAGATGGCCCCGACTCCTGCATCAGAAACGGAATTGGGATTTCCGGCCTGTGCCATAGCCAGCATTACTTCTATGGAATCGCATGCCAGTCGCATAACTTTCAGGGGTACCAGCATGGCATTCAGGGTGGCTTTCTGAACGGCATTTTTGCGCACTGCCTTTTCAGCCTCATCACTCTTGGGTAATCCGAAAGCCTCCATCACTTCGTTGAATGCTTTAGTGTCTTCATCGACACATGAAAGCAGCGCGTTGTAATAAGATTTTCCCCACTCTGCCCAATCCGAAAATTCCTCCCATCGGTTGTCCCATCCCCGCTTGTGGGAAGAAAGATTGGCGACCATTGTTCCGAGGGCGGCACCCAGTGCTCCGCACAATGCAGCTACAGATCCGCCTCCGGGGGCGGCCGATTCAGAGGCTGTCTCTTCAATAAAGCCTCTGACGGTAAAGGTTTCCAATCTTTTTGCAGATGCATCCCCGAGCATATATTCTATGATCCGCTGACCTGGATCGAAGGGAGCCAATTCATCCAGTCCCAGTGATTTAATGGCAATTTTGATCAGTTCTGCATCAGAAACACCTACAGAACGCTCCTGTTTTCGAAGAAAATAGCGCCCTGCCTCAAGCATCGCTTCCAGGGGAATCAATCCTATAAGTTCCGATCCGGTTACCCTCATACCCCGTTCGCCAGCTTTTTTGCAAACCTCATCGAAGGCAATATGAACAGGCGTTTCACCGATATCGGTGAGATTCATTGATATCTGGGCTATTCCATATTCTTCTATATACCAGCCAATTGCTCTGACATTTTTTAATGTTCCCGGAAGGCGAACAGGTTCCCCTGCTTCATCCCTTACAATTTTGCCTGTCACTGGGTCACCTTCGCGCAACAGGCGTCCTGCTTCACGCACGTCAAAGGCCACAGCGTTGGCGCGCCGCACAGAGGTGGTATTCAGGTTAACATTGTATGCGATGAGAAAATTGCGTGCCCCTATAGCTGTTGCGCCTGTCCCTGCTATGTTTTCATTCCAGGCTGAAGGGCCAAAATCGGGCTTCCCTTCCGAAGAACCGATTTTCTTTTTCAAGCCTTCGTATTCGCCCGACCGGCAATGGGCCAAACTGCGTCTTTCCGTTGAAAAGGCCGCAAATTCATAACAATATACAGGGATGTCCAGCTCCCCGCCCACCCTACTGGCGAGCTTCCGGGCCCACTGTGTAGTCTCTTCCATGGTAATGTTGGCGATGGGTACCAACGGACACACATCAGTGGCCCCAAATCGCGGATGTTCACCCTGATGGTGCCGCATATCGATCAGTGCAGCTGCTTTTTTGATCGCGCGGAACGCCGCTTCCACCACATACTCAGGTTCGCCCACAAAGGTGAATACCGTGCGGTTGGTGGCTTTCCCCGGATCCACATTCAGCAGTTTAACTCCTTCCGATTGCCGGACCACATCGGCAATCTGTTCTATCACCGCTCCATTTCTTCCTTCCGAAAAATTGGGTACGCACTCTATAAGTTGTTGCATCTAAAGAATTGTTTAATGGATACATTGCCAACACGGACCGTACCGGTATGTAGATGGTTTACCATCCCGATTGGAATTTCAGACCTGTCTGGTTGAATCCATAACCTTACCTTGGGTTTAAACGGGCCGGATCAGATACAAAGATACAAACCTGTGACGAATGATTGTGTGGCTGATTTCATAATCAGCCCGTTACTTATCGGCCAGCTCATACACTTTACCGTAGGGGTCTGTTTTAATCAGCAGGGCGTTGTAATCTTTCCCATTCCATTCGGCCCCAACGATGAGCAAACCGCCATCGTCTGTAAAAACAAGGTCTGTTCCGAACTGATCACCCGGTTTTACCAACTCTTCCTTTCTGATCAGCGTCCGGCCGGAATTATCGATCCAGTATACCACCAAATTACTGTTGGTGCCATTATGGTTATGACTAAGAACTACATATCCCTCCTGGTTTTTTATTACCCGTGGAGGAAATTTGTGCATGTCGGCAGTTTTCATACGTCCGGGAAGATCAATTTCACAGTTCTGAGGGGCTGTTTTGCGATCAACCAGAACAAGACTGATATCGGAAAACGACTTATCATCATAGCAATCTTTTGCCGCCAGAACACTAAGTTTTCCATCAGGAAGGATTACCATATCACATCCGGTCATATTTACATGCGACCTCAACACGTTCATCTCACCTTTCCCGCTGGCATCAACAAAACCCAGCATCATTCGTTTCAGGGAGTTCTGATCCTGCTGCCAGAATCCGGTCACCATGAAACCATCCTCATAGGGCACTACCGAATTAGCGGTTTTAGAACCAACGTACTTAAATACTTTAAGTTGAGGAGCAATAGGCCTTCCGTTTTGATCGGCCATTTGAAACCAGATATCAAAAGGTTCTCCGGAGGCTTGCATGTTGGTTGCCACCCCGATGTTTCCATTAGCAGAAATCGCAACCCTTGCCAGGGAGAAGGAAGCTTCCGGATTACTGACATTGGTATGAATAAGCTGCGGGTTACCCGGATTCAATTCTGTATCGCAAAGTTGTACCTTAATCTCTGCAGGTGACATTAATCCCGTCATTACATACCCCTTTTCATCAGGCAATGAAGCAATTCCCGTAACATTTGAACTAATCTTTTTTTCGGAAACTTTGTTCCCTTCGCTGTCAAGTTTTAATACGGTTGCCTCCGGTTTACCTTCGTCTACAAGCACAAAAAAACCTTTATCAGCAACTTTCTGTATTGATCGGGCCATTTCATCGCTGCCCGATTTTCCAAAAACCTGTGCAAACGTCGGATATTTCCGGGATACCACAACCTCTTTTGAAACAGTAGTTGAAGCGCCGGTTTTGGAGTTCTTTGCCACCAGGGTAATCTTATATGTCCCGGGAGTTTCGTACCTATGCACCGGATTTGTTGCGGAGGAAGTATTGCTTTTGGATTTTGCATCGCCGAAATCCCATGCCAATTGATCGGCATTGGCCGAAGCATTGGTAAATGCAATCTCCAGGGGAGCTGATTGCCCCCTGATGTCGAAAGAGAAGTCTGCGACGGGGGAGATTTCACGTTCCCTGACAACCACATTGCTTTCAAAAGTGCTGAACTTCTTCGTAGAAGTATTGGTCGCTTTAAGCGTTACCTTATACTGTCCGGGCTGGGAATAGGTATGGCTTGGATTTTTCTCGTTTGAGAGATTTTTTTCGCCTGCCGACGGATCACCAAAATTCCATTCGAAGGATGCGGCACTTTCTGAAAGGTTGGAGAAACTTACCGTAGCAGGTGCAATGGCATTGTTGTTTGCTAATTCGAATTTTGCAACCGGTGGTTTTACAGCCTCCGACACACTGATTTCTCCGGTAAATCTTGAAGATGCACCCGTTGCTTTGTTGGTAGCTGTAAGAACTACCTGGTATTTGCCAGGTTGGGTATAGATATGTGAGGGATCTGCATCAGATGAGCTATTCTGGGCACCTGAAGCCTGATCGCCAAAATCCCAGCTATATATATCTGCATTTGTGGAGGTATTCTTAAATCTGATGGTTGCAGGACTTTCTGTATGATTGTTTTCGATGGTAAACCCGGCAACCGGACCTCTCGCTGGTTCAGTAACCACCACATAATCAATAAAAGTACTGCTTTCTCCTGTTTTCGTGTTAACCGCCTTGAGATTAACAGCATACCTTCCTGGTTTGGTGTAGGTGTGCACAGGAGATTGCTCATCTGAACTGTTTTGCTGTCCTGATTCAGGATCGCCGAAGTCCCAGGAGAACCTGTTGGAATCGGTTGACGTGTTGGTAAAAACGACTGTCACCGGACCAATTTTATTGTTATTTACAATCTGAAAACCTGCCAACGGTGCTTTAGGGGGCTCTGCGACTGTAATTACAGAGGAAGTTTTGCTGCTTTTCCGCGACACGGGATCTGTTGCAGTTAATGTTACTTCATATTTTCCCGGTTTTTCATATTTATGGGCAGGATTGGCCTCGGTTGAAGCATTCTGGCTTCCTGATTCAGGATCACCAAAATTCCATCGCCATTCTGATGCATTGGAGGAGGTATTTTTAAAAACCGCTATTGCAGGGGCGCTTTCGGCAGAAAGGGTAAATACGAAGGCAGCAGATGGCAATTCAGGTGACTGTATGGTTATGGTTTTTGTTATCTTATCGGATAATTTACTCACGGAACTGCCGGCCTCCAGCTCGACGGTGTATGTTCCATATTGTTTGTATTTATAGGATGGATTGGGCTTGTTCGAAGAATTATTCTTTGCACTGGCCGATGGGTCGCCAAAATTCCAGGTGAACTGGTCAGAATTTGTAGAGGTTTGACTAAATCTCACTTCGTATGGTAGTTTTGAACCACGTATTTCAAAATCAAATCCGGCAATTGTTGGAGGATGTTCTTTAATCTCAAAACTTTGATAAAATGTACTCTCCATGTTGAGGGCACTGTTTCGGGCTACAAGGGCTACTGTATAATGGCCTCCTTTTTCGTAGGTATGCCGGGGGGTGATTTCTACTGACTGATTTCTTATTCCGGAGGCAGGGTCACCAAAATTCCACCGGTATTCAGTGGCAAACTCCGAACGGTTATTTACTGTAATTTCGCACGGAGCATAGCCATTGTTACTAAAACCCAGAATCTCAAAAATGGCCTTTGGTTCGTTCATGCGGTAGGCAAAAATATCTATTTCGACTTCGCTTATTTTTCCTTTGAAGTCGTTGCCGAAATACCAGACAATACTTTTCTCTGCGCCTGGTTCTACCTTATTGCCATAATCTCCATAAATTGATTTAGCTTCAACCTGCTTGCCCTGGTGGGTAACCATCACTACAATATCAAAAAATTTTGACCCATCTTTAGGTAAAATATCGTAGGATATGATCACGTTATCAGATAAAATTGAAGTATGCACGTTAGATGCATAATTCTGCTGTGCTGTTGAGCTGAAACTAAGTAAAACCAGCATCAGCATTGAAATTGTTAAAACCTTTAATGATTTCATTTTACCGGTAATTAAATTGTTTAAAAAAAATACTGTATATCAGCAACATCAGTTACTGATGTACCTTAATTCGGTATGGAAGCAGATTAACTGATTCCTGTTTTAACCTTATTTTTATTGTATCCACTTTTTGATTCTGCTCTTCCTGGCTTTGCCTGATTTGTTTTTTCAGATAAAGATGAACATCTATAGTCCGCATAAAACCTTTTTCAGGGGCTGGATCGGCAATTACCCCTTTGGATATTTCAACACGTTGCAGCATGTTTCCGTATTCTTCGAAGCAAAGTGCTTTGATGTCCTCGGCAGTTACCACCCTGCCTTTTGATAACAGGGCCCGGCGCAGTTTGTTCATCTTTTCTTCGCCTGATAATTTCTGCCGTCCCCCCGAAGTACCAGTAATTAAAACAATACTACTGCTGTTAAGATCGGTACCCCGTTGAAGGGTCAAATGACTATCGGGCCTGATGTTATTGGCTTCTTCTCCACAAGTTGACCAGAACTGAACATTTGCCCTTTCAAAATCCGGTTTACATCTGATTAGCAGATATGAACCAGCTTTGTACTTTACATTGCTGTTATCTATCCTGGTTTGAAGCCTGTTTAAAATTTGGTCTAGCTGCTTTAGCTCCGAAGCAATCATATCGGCACCAAGAATTGAGAACCCGGCACGTTCGTCACGAACAAGGTCAATCAGGTTTTGAATTACCTCGACTGCTTCTCTTGAGTCGAAACGTGCGATACCTCCTTGCCTCACATAGTAGCCTTCTTCGCTGGCACTGCTGTTTCCTTTGTTATATAGCGGTTCGTACAAGGTGCCTTTACTATCTGCAACTCTTTTTATATCAAAAAACAGATCGGATGTGCTCAGCGGAATTACGTTTACACCTTTGGTAAGCGACTGCGAAAATTCGTTGATCCCTCTGTTAATTACCGGAAAACAGTTGGTAAAAACATTAATCTCGTGCAGAAAATCAGTCGTCAATGGCTGCGAAAACCGAACTTCAAG
>CAYMXK010000250.1:0-7117 GCA_964393915.1 uncultured Prolixibacteraceae bacterium | reverse complement strand
TTCATTTTATATAAAAGGAAGTTATTGAGGTTTCTTTGGATTCATAATTTCAAGCTCAACCGATGGGAAGAGGGTTAATATTGGAAAAACCTGGCAACAACCTGGCAACAACGAAAAAACCACTCACGATCTTACTCGTAAGTGGTTCATTTACAGTTGTCCTGCTAGGTTTCGAACCTAGACTCTTCTGATCCAGAATCAGACGTGTTGCCAATTACACCACAGGACAGTTTTAAAATTTATTATTTATTAATGACGATTGGCGATTTTAGACTTTGAAAGGTAGGTGAGCTTTCTGATCAAACTTCCCTTCCCCCAAATCAATAATCATTAATCATTCATCATTAATCAATCGTTGACCTACTAGGGCTCGAACCTAGACTCTTCTGAACCAAAATCAGACGTGTTGCCAATTACACCATAGGTCAATCATTAATGTCTTTTTTCTGAAAGACGGCGCAAAAATAGTAAAATTTATTTTATCATAGTCCCAGCCTGAAAAAAATGTGCCCTCTGTTAAGCATTCCGGTAGTTATCGCCTTGGCCTGACTTCCTTCGCAAGCCTGGCTGCCAGCCTTTGCGCACGCGCCCTGATGCCCGGAGATTCATTTACCTCAAGCATAAATTCAAGAATCTGAAGCAGTTCCTCCTTAAACCCGGGCTCCTGCTCCGAAATATTGTACAAAATCTGCATGGCATGGGCCTTGACAGCCGGCGGTTCTTTCACACTATCCAACGCCTCCAGACAATAATCCAGTAAAAAAGCGCGGTTTGCATCCGAAATGGGGTACTGACTGACAAGCTTCAAATACTGCCGCTTTTTCCCCGGATGTCGTAAATCTTTTAAGGCCGCCGTCAATGGTTCTATCCAGGGTTCTGCGATCCCAGGATGCAGTTCATTTATCTTGTCGGCCACCCATGCCGCACGCCAGCTCTGGCGATTGCTCCCGTTAAGTGCAATATCCATCAGTACAGGCAGATAGCTGCTGTGTTCCGCGACATGGGATTTGATCAGCGTCAGCGTTTCCCACGATTCGAGTACCTGTAAAAGCTCATTTTTTGTCATGCCCGGCAAAGATAACAGATTGGGAAATGCATTATTATAAAAGCTTTTGTATATTTAACAAATGAAGCAGGTTGTTTGTGCATTAATCGTCCATGAAGGCCTTTTGCTGATCACACAGCACGGACCGCATACAGGCCATCCCTACCAGTGGGAATTCCCGGGAGGCAAGATCCTCCCCGGCGAACCCGCAGAAATTGCCCTCGAACGGGAGGTCTATGAGGAACTCCTTATCGAAGTATCGGCAGAGGCCGCACTTGAACCTGTACCCTTTAAATATCCCGGAAAGGATATCTACCTGATGCCGTATCTGTGCAAATGGAAATCGGGCAAAATTGTTTTGAATGAACACAACGATTTTCTATGGATCAGTCCGCCTGATGTTTTTAACCACGACATGCTGCCCGCAGATTTCGAAATGCTGAACCGCGGAGATAACTTTGTGCGGTTACTGAATTATGCCCGGGAAGAGTTGCAGAACAGCAGAGAATGCAACGCCCCAGCCCACAATTGACACCATCATGTAAAATATAATTTTGCGGTTTTTTGAATAATAGTGTCTCGCCAAAAATGCCCCAACCGGAATGGACAATAACACGGGTGTCGCAATAACGATCCCCCACATACCATAACTCCTTTTGATTTTTACTATCCGCCTGTTTCGGCGGGTGAAAATGGCTTTCTTTTTAGGATCAAGCCATAGTTTGCAAAATGACGAATACCGCAACCTGAATGTAAGAGGCATATTTTTAAAGGCCAGGGGCTTCAATAAACCTAACCATACACTGATGGGTTTGAACAGGTAATAGAAAAAAAGAAATCCTCCCATACCCCCAATTAAGATGGCTGGTAAGGCAGCTTCGACTTTTAACCCGATGAGAAATGCATATGGGATCGTTAAAAAATACTTCACCGAGGAAAGCAATATAACCTGCATGAGTTTAAAAAACATATGCCAATGATTTGCAACATATATTAAACGCCTGAAGACTCCCATTGGTTTTATATATCAGTAATTATGCGGATTTTAATGATTATTGATAACGTATACATAGTCTTGCTGAACTGATTGAATGCAACCTGATCTTTTCCCCGGAGGTTTCGCCTGGATATTTTTCAACAGATTAATTCAACCCGGCAGCTCCCCTAACAAAATCAAAACCGTTCTCGTATAAAAAACTAATTTGCCAATCGGGCCTGAGAGGGTTTCGATTGATTGTTTTACCTTAAAACCAGTAGTTATGCCGGAAAGTACGTACAAGATTATTGAGCTGGTAGGAACCAGCAAAGAATCATGGGAAAAGGCCGCCGCCAATGCAGTGGCCACTGCTGCAGAATCGCTGCGTGACCTGAGAATTGCAGAGGTTGTTGAGCTCGACATGCATATCAACGATGGAAAGGTTGAGTTTTACCGGGCGCGCATCAAGGTCTCATTTAAATATCTCCAGAAAGAGTAGTGTCACCCGGGCCCCCGGATTTTCTCCTTCCACCATTCTTTCAGAATAATTAAGAGCGCTGACTGTATTAGTGTACTTGTATGGAACGGTTATTTCGATCTGTGCAGAGCATGGGTCATTTTTTGATCCCGTATCCTGCTTAACACAACTTGCAGTTAATCCGAACGGAATTCTTGCTGTTCAATGAATTGGCATTTTTCGGGTTCGGATTTGTGTACTACGGATTTTCGTTTTTAATGCCTGTCCCGTTTTTAATATCTTTTTCACCTTGCTTTATCATGGCCACAAACTCAGGGTCCTTAGGGCTTTCTACTTCCTGGGTTTTAGGAATCTTGTACTTTATTTTAACAGCCTTGATTACAGGAAAAGGGGAAATCTAACGGGAATTCAGTATGTTTGACATTTAATACCCAGGTTTATGCGGTCAATATTACTGACAGGATTGTTTTTAGCCTCCATTATTATGGCTTATACCACCAGTGCACAAAATTCAGGTGCAGCCATTTTGCACCTCGAAGAGGCCAATCGTCTGGCTTCCCTGCCACTTAAATGCCTCCAGAAGGAGTATCCCAACAAATTGAACCAGGTACTTGCCGATGCGGGTGAACTGGCCGGTCCGAGGGAGCTGCACCCGGCTTTCTACGGCTGTTTCGACTGGCACTCCTCCGTGCATGGGCACTGGATGCTGATCAGGCTGCTGAAGATGTTTCCCGGTCTCGACAATGCTGACCTTATCAGACAAAAACTGGCTGAAAACATCACCCCTGAAAATATTGCGGTGGAAGTTGAGTACTTTTTGCGACCGCATGAAAAGGGCTGGGAGCGCACCTATGGCTGGGCATGGCTGCTGAAGCTGGCCGAGGAGCTGCATACCTGGGACGATCCGCTGGCCCGGAAGCTGGAGGAGGCCATGCTCCCGTTAACCCAAACCATTGTCCGTTTTTATTTCGATTTTCTGCCGAAACTTAACTATCCGGTGAGGGTGGGGGAGCACACCAATACCGCATTCGGACTGGCCTTTGCCTGGGATTATGCCAACACCACGGGCGATGATCCGCTGAAGAGCCTGCTCGAATCCCGTGCCCGTGAGTATTATCTCCTTGATGCCGGTTGTCCGCTATCCTGGGAGCCCGGGGGGTATGACTTTTTTTCACCCTGCTTTGAAGAGGCCGACCTTATGCGCCGCATTCTGGAGGCCGGTGAGTACCGCGAATGGCTGCAGAAGTTTTTGCCGCATCTGGCTTCAGCTGATTTTAAGCTTGACGTTGCCAGGGTGTCCGACAGGTCTGACGGCAAGCTGGTTCACCTCGACGGACTAAACTTCAGCCGCGCCCGCTGCCTGTATGGCATTGCTGAAAGTATACCCGGGTACAGTCACCTGAAGCCAATTGCCCTCGAACACATCCGTTTCAGTCTACCATCTATTGTGGATGGCAGCTATGAAGGCGAGCACTGGCTGGCTTCGTTTGCCTTGCTCTCACTGATTTCGGCAGGATCTGATTAAAGGGAAAATATACCTGATCACGATTATTTCTTTCTTATGAGGGTGATCCCATCCCTGATGGGGAGTATCACTTTTTCGACCCGTTTATCGGCAGCAATCATTTTATTGAACGCCATAATTCCCTTAGTCTGCCCATCCCCGGAATTTGCGGGGCCGGCTACTTTCCCATCCCAAAGGGTATTGTCGGCGATGATCCATCCTCCCGGCGTCACTTTTTCAATTATCAGGCTGTAGTAATCCGAATACTCTCGCTTATCTGCATCAAGATAGACCAGATCGAAGGGGCCTGCTACGGCAGGCAGGATCTCGAGGGCCGGCCCAAACCGCTGTACGATCCTGTTTGTTAATCCGGATTTTGCAAAATATTTCGCTGCGATGGCTTCCAGCTCATCATTTAACTCTATGGTTATCATTCTTCCCCCGGGTTGCAATCCTTTGGAAAGGCAAATGGCCGAATAGCCGGTGTACGTTCCAATCTCCAGAATGCTCAGCGGTCTGATCATTTTTGAGAGCATCATCAGGATATTTCCCTGAAGATGACCCGATAACATGCGTGGATTGATCACCTTCAGGCTGGTTTCCCTTTCCAGTTCTGCCAGTATTTCATCCTGCGGATCGCTGTGCAGTAAAATATAGTGTTCTAATTCTGTGGGAATTTTCATCTTACCGGTATATCAGGCGGCTCATCCCGGATGGATCAAGTATCTCATTGGCCACTTCGATCAGTTGCTCCGATGTGATGGACTCCAGTTTCCTGAAGACCACTTCCATGGGATCAACTTTGTTGTACAGGAGGTAGCTCTTGCCAATGGTCAGCATCAGGTCTTCCCGGTTCTCTCCGGCAATTGCAAGCTGTCCGACGATTTGTTTCTTCGCCCTGGTAAGCTGCATTGTTCCCAGCTTGTTCTTTCTGAGCATCTCAAATTCCTTGAACACGATTTGCAGCGCTCTTTCAAAATTGATGTTGTCGGTACCAAAATAGACCGAAAACATGCCTGTGTCGGAAAATGCTGTGAACGAGGATTCCACATTGTAGGCCAGTCCTTTGCGTTCCCTGAGGGCGAGGTTCAACCGCGAGTTCATTCCCTGTCCACCGAGGATATTGTTGAGCAGGATCATCCCAATCCGTTTTGGGTCGGCGCTGTCGTAGGCCAAATTGCCAACCATGCAATGGGTCTGAAAAGTGTCTTTTGCCACAACCTTATGGCCTGGCTGGTAGGCGTCAAATTTTTCGCGGCTATGTGTCCTGCATCTTTGGGGGGCCACTCCGAAATAGCGCTCAAGGAGGGCAACCAGCCTGGCGAATTTGATGTTGCCTACGGAGCTGATCACCATCTGGTCGGTGTGGTAATTTCTTTCAATAAACCGGAATATATCTTCTCGCCCGAAACTGCGGACGCTTTCATAGGTTCCCAGTATATTCCTGGCAATAGGGTGCCCGTCAAAAATCAACTCGTCAAAATCATCAAAAATCAATTCTGACGGTGAATCGTTGTATGAATTGATCTCCTCGACCACTACTTCCTTTTCGAGTTTTAGCTCCTTCTCGGGAAAAACACTGTTGAAAAGAATATCGCTGAGCAATTCAGCAGCGCGCTGGTAATCGCTGGAGAGAAAAGTGGCATACAATGCCGTTTCCTCTTTTGTGGTGTATGCATTGAGCTCGCCGCCAACATCTTCCATGCGGCTGAGAATATGGTATGCCTTGCGGTTTTTGGTCCCCTTGAAGATGCAATGTTCAATAAAATGGGCAATGCCATGTTCTTCGGCAAGTTCATCGCGCGATCCGGTGTTTACTATTATGCCGAGGTGTGCCACCGGGGAATCGCTTCCCTGGTGTATCAACCTTATGCCGTTTGGGAATGTATGTGTCAGATATTCAGTGTCGATCATGCAAATAAATTAGGGGTGCAAAAGTAGGAAAAAATGGTTATGAATCATTGCGAATTCATTGGACACTTATTGGGATTATTCCGGATGATGAATTATTTGCATGTCGAGAGTTTTTTCGTTTGCTGGTTTTAAAAAAATATATACTTTTGCAGCACCTAAAAAGGAGGTGCCATAGCTCAGTAGGTAGAGCAACGGACTGAAAATCCGTGTGTCCCCGGTTCGATTCCTGGTGGCACCACCTGATAATCAGAGAGTTACGAAAGTGGCTCTCTTTTTTTATGGCCAAAAAACACTTGGAAAGCGGGTTTTGTTTTAACCAGTGTTTTACCTATGAATGTAACAATTGACGTAGTATGCTACAAGTACAAGCCACTCAAAAACAAGGAGGCAGCTATGTTCAGAAATTCGGCATAACAAGGTAACCGGGGCATTGCGGATGAGGCTGCAGTCATTTATGGAAGCATTGGCTTAAAATAAGGCTGCTCGAAGCAATTCAAAGCGGTTTCATCGATACTGTCGAGATACCTGAATTTTCGGGATTACTGCAAAAGGCGCCCATGAGGATTGGAGGCGGAGTTGGCAAGGATCCGGCGGATCAGATCAGGACATTCAAATTAATAAAACGGATATGGAAACAATGAGCAAACATGAATTGGTTAAGCCATCGGTTGTGAAGATCGACAGGGCGACAGCGTAGAGGTTAATCAAGCAGGCATTGCGTTTCATTAAAGAGATAATATAATATTAACAATATTTAAAGAATATTGTATCTTTTAATATTGTAATTGTTGCTAATATGTTTAAACTTGTATCTGTTTAATAATATTTAATAAGAAGAGAAGACAAACAGGTAAAATGTATGAAACTTAAAATTAAAGTGCAATGAAAACAACAGATGACAACAAAGCGCTGTTAAAACGCTTTTACGATGAAGTAATGAATTCTCATGATTTAACAAAGATTAAATCATTTTGTGCTACTGATATGACAGACCACAATCCCGCTCCAGGGTATTCAGGGAAAGGACTGGATGATCTGGCTGCACAACTTAATGAATTCTTTACTGCCTTTCCTGATCTCCATGTAACATCTGATTTTATAGTAGCAGAGGAAGATAAGGTAGTGGCTTATTTAACTATGACAGGAACCAATTCAGGGTCTTTTGCAAATATGCCTGCCACCAATAAACCGTTTAAAATT
>CAYMXK010000249.1:0-7122 GCA_964393915.1 uncultured Prolixibacteraceae bacterium | reverse complement strand
AATTAGTGTCAATTAGTGTAATTCGTGGACAATATACTTTTCGTAGTGGATTCAATATTGGATTAATTATTTAATTATGAAGCAACGTTCATTTTTTATTCTGCTGTTTTTTATGGCCTCTTTAATTTTAGGCTGCAATTCGAACCAAAAGGCTAAGCGTGAAAATCAAACTGTTAAGACCGAAAAAGAATACATGGTCGTGGCTTATGTGGCCGGTTACCGCGAATTCGATTTTTCAGCCATCGATGTTTCGGGAATAACACATATCAATTATGCTTTTGCAAATATCCGCGACGGAGAAGTGGTTTTCGATACCACAAAAATTGATGGAGTTGTGCCCAATGCCGGTGATATTGTAGAATTAAACAGCCTGAAAGCAAGTAAACCTGATTTGAAAGTATTGGTTTCGGTTGGAGGCTGGACCTGGTCGGGCGGTTTTTCGGATGCTGCGTTAACAGAAGAATCGCGGGCAAAATTTGCCAGGAGCTGTGCTGCATTCGTAAAAGAGTATCAACTTGACGGCATCGATCTCGACTGGGAATATCCCAATCAGCCGGGCGCCGGAAATATTCATCGCCCAGAGGATGTTCAGAATTTTACGCTGATGTTAAAAGCTGTGCGCGAAGAACTTGATTTGATGGCTGAAAAAGAAGGGAAAGGGAATCACTACCTGCTTGCCATTGCCACCGGTGCCGATGAGGCTTATGTTGCCAATACACAATTGGGTGAGTTGCATCAATACCTTGATTTTCTGAATATAATGACCTATGACTTTTATAACGGGTGGCACAATGTAAATGGGCACCACAGTAATTATTTGTCATCGGCCCAGCCCGAAATGGATAAAAACAGTGTGGTTAATGCCGTTGAAATGCATGTTAATGCCGGTTTTCCGGTTGAAAGAATCAACCTCGGTATTCCGTTTTACGGTCGAATCTGGAAAGGGGTGAAAGCCGAATCTGACAAGATTCTTTTCAATACAGCCGAAACCGTTGGAATGGGAATTGACTATGTTGATTTTTATCAGAACATCAATGCAAACGGATTTACCCGTTACTGGGACGATACTGCAAAAGCGCCTTATTTGTGGAATCCGGCAGAGAAAACTTTTATTTCGTATGAGGATGAGGAATCTATCAAAATCAAAATTGAATACCTGAAACAGAGGGGACTGGCCGGTGTAATGTTTTGGGAATACAGCGCCGACAAAGACAAAAGACTACTGAATGCAGTTGTTGAAAATTTGAAGTAGTTTTTATGAAACTGTAAGGTTCTTTTTTCAGGCAAAAATAATTACCATTATCCGCAAAAATGATGTGGACTAAAGTCCTTCAATAAGATACACTAACTAAACCCAGCCTTATGGCCGGGGTTAAACTGATAATGATACAGGGATTTAGATTTAAAGAATTATGAAACGACGTGACTTTTTGGGTGCTGCAATAGTTTCAGGTTTGGGTCTGCCTTTTTTTTCGGTTGCCGGAAAAAATCAAAATGAACCGAACCCGGGAGTGCGGGATGTATTTTCAATGGATAAAAACCTGGTTCGCGTTTACACAAAAGCAGAAATTAAACCAACCCGGATTTTTCAGATAACCGACACACATCTGGCACTGGAGGATGAGCGCGAAGTACCATTCAAAAAATACAGTGGGAGAATGGGAAATGCCTATAAAATCAATATGCATTTTGAAACCGGTGAAGCGATTACCTGTCGCGAAAGTTTTGAGCAGACACTGCAAAAGGCAAAAGAACAGGAAGCTGATTTTCTGGCTTTAACCGGTGATATATTCAGTTTTCCTTCTGAAGCCGCCATCGAGTGGGTTATAGAAAAACTGAAGGAAACAGGAATTCCGTTTGGTTACATTGCCGGAAACCACGACTGGCACTATGAAGGAATGGAGGGAAGCTCCTTTAAACTAAGGGAAACTTGGGCAAATGAAAGGTTGAGACCCATGTACCAGGGAAATAATTATTTGTTTGCGAGTTATGATGTCAATGGAGTAAAGATGGTTTTTATCGACAATTCGACATACGAAATTGTGCCGGAACAGCTTGAGTTTTTCAAAGAACAAATCAGCATTGGAATGCCCATGATTTTAAACATCCACATTCCGCTTTACATGCCGGGCCGTCCGATGGGATACGGTTGTGCAAATCCGCAGTGGGGCGAAGAAACCGACAGGGGTTTCGAAATTGAAAAACGTGAAAAATGGAGTAAAGGCGGACATACACCAACCACCTTCAGTTTTTATGAAGAAGTTTTTAATGCCCAAAATCTGCTGGCTGTTTTTGCCGGTCATACACACCGTCCGGCGCTTGATGTAAGAAACAATATTCCGCAAATCGTTTCCGGCCCCAATACAACGGGTTATTACACCGAAATCAATATTTCAAAAATCTGATAACTTATATATTTGAATGTTACCTTGCTTAAAAATGGTTTAAAACGTTACAAAATATAACTCAGTGGCTCTTAGTGGCTCTCAGTGGCTCTCGGTGAATTCTCTGTGAAACTCTGTGTAAAAAAATATAGTTTCACTGAGATACACTGAGAAGGACAGAGTTTCACGGAGAAAAACGACTCATTCTTCTAATTGTAAACTGAATAAATATGAAACCTAATTTAATTCTTGTTTTGCTGGTCAGCCTGATAATCGGGACTGGCAATGTATTGGCGCAGGACGATAACATCAAAACCACGGTTGCCAAGGACGACCCGGCCGCAGTGGCTTTAACAAAAAATTTGTCGGAAGAGGAAGCCTATGTTTGGCCGAAAGACCCGAAAGTAATGGAAAACCTGAAGAAATGGCAGGGCTACAAATTCGGTTTGTTAATTCACATGGGCCTGTACTCCGAACTTGGTATTGTTGAATCGTGGGCATTGTGCCCAGAGGATTGGATTACACGCCCGGGTTACGACGACTATTACCAATTCTGCAACGACTACCGCAACACGAAAAACAGGTTTAATCCGGTGAATTTTGATCCTGAAAAATGGGCAAAAATGTTTAAGAATTCGGGCGCCAAATACATGATTTACTCATCAAAGCACCACGACGGGTTTTGCCTTTACGACACTAAATACACTGATTTTAAAGTGACTGATAAATCCGTTCCTTTCTCTTCAAACCCAAAATCTAATGTGCTGAAGGAAGTTCTGGACGCCACCCGCAAAGAAGGACTTGTAACAGGTATTTATTTCTCAAAACCCGACTGGACAACCCCTTATTTCTGGTGGCCGTATTATCCTCCAAAAGACCGGAATCCGTCGTACGACATTACAAAACACCCCGAAAGGTGGCAAAAGTTTGTAGAATTCACCCAAAACCAGCTGAATGAGCTGACCACCGAATACGGAAAGGTTGACATCCTTTGGCTCGACGGTTGCTGGGTTATGCCGAAAGCGTTAATCAACGATAAGCTCGCAGAATTTTGCAAATATCCGCACGACATGGATATCAACATGAAGCTGATTGCAGAAAGGGCGCGGGCAAGCCAGCCCGGAATGCTGGTGGTTGACCGCTGGGTTCCCGGTGAATTTGAAAATTATCTGACCCCGGAACAAAAAACACCCGAGAAAGCCTTACAGGTACCTTGGGAAAGTTGTATTACCATGGGCGGCGCCTGGGGATGGGTTAAAAATGACAATTACAAATCGTCGAAAGAGCTGGTACAGTTGCTGGTAAGCATTGTGGCTAAAGGCGGAAACCTTTTGCTGGGTGTTGGTCCCGACGGGAAAGGCGAATTTGAGCCAAAAGTCTATGAAAACCTTGCTCTGCTTGGCAAGTGGCTAGACGCAAACGGCGATGCAATTTATGAAACTACCCCCGTTGAGCCTTTCCTCGACGGCAAAGTTGGTTATACAGCAAAAGGCGAAAATACCATTTTTGCGATTTACATGCCCGGCAAAGATGAAGTTGAGTTGCCTGCTGAAATCAGTATCAACACGAATTTGAACGGAAAACTCAGGGTTAGTTTGCTTGAATCAAACCTAAAGCTAAACAGTAAAACAGTTGACGGTGGGATTGTGGTTACTATACCTCAGACGTTAAGAGCAGAGCTGGCTGAAAAAGAGGCGGTGGTTATCAGGATTAGTGGGGAATGACAAATAAATATTTGTAGTAATAAACAGTGAAGTGAAAAGAAAGCTCCAGAGGAGCGAAATGTTCTTAAATGAATTGTCGATAAATGGATTCATTGCATATACAGAATCTTTCGCGATAGTAAATGATAAAAAAAATAAAGATTAAAATCATGTCTATACCAAAATTATTAATCATCATACTTCTGGCAACATTATTTGCCTGTACCCAAAACAACCTCACCGTCGTTAAAAACAATCAAACCAGTTACGAGATTGTTGTGCCCGAAAACGCGGATACAACGGTTGTAAAGGCAGCCGGTAAGTTTCAGTATTATATGGAAAAAATCTCAGGAGTACAGGTTCCGGTTACCACTGAAATTCAAGCAGATGCAAAAAAGAATAAGGTTTTTATTGGCGGCAAAGCAAATGAAACTTCGTCTGCTCATGCCATTCTGATTAAAAATGAGGACAAAAATATCATCATCACCGGAGGCAGTCCGCAAAGTGTGTTGTATGCCGTTTACGAATTTCTGGAAATGTATGCAGGTTGCGAGTGGTATTCGCCAACGGTGGAAAAAATTCCGGCTTCAAAAACCGTGACTGTTCAAATTCCGCTAAATTATTCCTACACACCCGAAATTACCACTCGCACGGTGCACTCCCTGTTGTTTTATGACAATCCTGACTTTGCCGATAAAATGAGAGTTACGCACGAAGCATTTCCCGGTTATGTTCCCGAAGCAAGGGTTCACACGTTTAACCGTTTTTTGCCCGCAAAGAATTTTTTCAAAACAAACCCTGAATATTATGCTTTGCGTAACGGAAAACGGCAGCATACCCAGCTTTGTCTTACCAACAAAGAGGTTCTGCAACACGTTACCGACTCGGTTGCGGCATGGTTTGGCAGGTATCCCGAAGCAAAGGTTTTATCTGTCAGTCAGGACGACAACACCCTGCATTGCCAGTGCGACGACTGCCTGGCCATTGACGGGGAAGAAGGTTCGGCCAGCGGTACCATGATTCGTTTTGTAAATGCCGTTGCCGCTGGTTTTCCTGATAAAACCATTTCCACGCTTGCCTATCAATATACCCGAAAACCTTCGAAAACAAAGCCTGCTGATAATGTGCTGATAACACTTTGTTCCATAGAATGTGACCGCAGTGCGCCTATAAAAGAAAAATGCAGTGATTTTGCAGCAGATTTAATCGGTTGGAAAGAAATGACTGACAACATCAGGATTTGGGATTATACCACGCAGTTTACCAATTTTCTGGCGCCGTTTCCCAACATTCACACGCTGCAGCCCAACATCCGTTTTTTTCGCGACAACCACGCCACATGGGTTTTTGAGCAGCATAGTCACAACCCAAGCGAAATGTTCGAACTGCGCTCGTACCTTACCGCAAAACTGCTGTGGAATCCCGATTTGGATGCCACCGAAATCATAGCTGATTTTGTAAAAGGTTATTACGACGAAGCCGGCGTGTTTGTGAAAGAGTATATCGATTTGGTACATCAGGAAATCCAGAAAGACTCCACCTTTTTTCTTTTCCTGTATGGCGACCCGGCCCAGGCTTTTAACTCGTTCCTGAATCCTGAACTGCTGAAAAAGTACAATATATTCTTCGACGAAGCGGAAAAGGCAGTTGAAAGCAAACCTGAAGTTTTGCAGCGCGTTAAAACGGCGCGGCTGAGTACAGATTATGCCATGCTCGAAATGGCCAGAAACGGCATGTCGCCCGATTTTCAACTGTTGTCGGATGGGAAGGTTTCTGCTGACGTAACCACCCGGCTCAACCGTTTCAGGGAAAGCTGCCAAAAAGCGGATATCACTTTGATGAACGAAATGGGTTACACCGTTGACGAATACATGGCTTTGTTTGAAAACACCTTGCAACGGGCTGCTCTGCCCAATGTGGCAACCGGAAAAAAGGTTACGCTGGGTACAAAACCAAAAAAATATGCCGGGGAAAATCCGCAGGCGTTAACCGACGGCGCATTGGGAGGTAGTAATTTTTACGCCAACTGGCTGGGTTTCGAGGGGAATAACATGGAAGCTGTAATCGATCTGGAACAGGAAATGGATATAGACACCATCTCAACCGCTTTTCTGCAGGTAACCAACCACATTGTTTTCTTTCCCGAAAGTGTAACTTACTTTTGGTCAACCGATAACATTACCTTCCGGAAAATACGCACCGTTGCCAACCCAAGCCAGCTCACTGCCGAAAGCAAACGAAACGATATTGCCTATTTTACCAGCACCTTTCAACCGGTAAAAGCCCGCTATATCAAAGTAGTTGCAAAGAATATGTCAATTGCACCGGCCTGGCACAATGCCGCAGGTTCTCCGGCCTGGATTTTTGTGGATGAGGTGATTGTTAATTGATGAATTGCACTCTGCTGCATCTGTGCCACTATCAGTGAAAAAGGGATATGTCAGTAGTTTATGAGAGGCTAAGGAAATATGGTTTCTCCCGGACTGAGACCGAAAATCTTTTAAACCAATTCCGTCTTTCTCAATTTAAGCTTGGGCTTGTTTAATTTCTCAATCGAATCTTTTAATCTATCTCTTGTTTCAGATTGAAGGAAAGTAGGAATTAGAATGTCTAAGTTAATTTTTAGAACCCTGTGGATAATTACCAAATCCTTTAGCGTAAATTGAGAAACTCCATTAATCAATTCACTCATGTACGATTTAGAATGGTTTAAGATTAAGCCTAAATCTTGTTGGGTCATATCGTACTCTTTGAGCCTTTTTCTAATAGTTTCTTTTCGCTTAGTGATAAATTTTTGTTCACAATTCACAATCTCCTCCGCTTTATTGGACTCTTCTAACTGTGAATCAGTGATATTATCAAAATCAGACCATTTATTATCTTCGTATTCTTTAATCAAATCACGAAGCTTTTTTCGAATTGGTTTTAAATCTGGATTTTCATCTATCATTAAACGCAATTTACGTTCAAGTAAAGATGCTTTTTCCAAATCGTATTCATTCTCTAATCTTGCTATGTTTGCCACTTCCTTTATG
>CAYMXK010000248.1:0-7122 GCA_964393915.1 uncultured Prolixibacteraceae bacterium | reverse complement strand
AAATCAAAATACTGGGGCGCACTCAACGTATTTTCGTAGCCGCAATTCACACCGTCGAACCATACGTAGGTGTCTTTTGTACGCTCCAGCAATAGTTTCACATTCATTCCTTCCCAATGTGCGGGAATCGTAACCTCTTTCTGGTACCAGGCTGCACCTTTCCAGTACCACACACGTGAAAGGCGGTCTTCGGCCTTCTCGTCGGGAAATATCCCCTTTTTGTTTTCATCGGTGGTACCGGGGAGGTAAACCGAATCACTGAACTGCAGGTTAAACCATTTTTCCTGAATACCCACACTGGCAGAATCCAGTTGAAATTTCCAGGTGCCCGATAAACCGATAACCTCCTTATTATTTGCCTGTTGGCGACAACTCGTTGAAAGTGCCAAAATCGCTATCAAAATCGAAATTGATCTTTTTACCATGTCAAAATACCCCACCAGTTAATCAAATAGGGGTGCCCGATAATTTGTAATTTGAAAAGGACAAATATCGGACATCCCCCATTTAATCATTATTTAAACTAACCAATTCTCGTATCAAATTATTATGAAAGATCAATATCCTTCACCTTGCATAAAATTCTTAATTACTGTATCAATAATTTAAAAAGTCAGACAGATTTAATCTTTTTAATTATATCCAGCATTCTGGGTTATGCCTTTGTTCACATCGCGCACAGATTGAGGTATTGGAAACAGTAACCTCCACTGTTCAATCTGGCTTCCAAGTTCCTGGCTTTTTACCTGAATAAACCTTCCGGTTCTTCTTAGGTCGAAGCCACGTTGAAACTCAAATGCAAATTCCACCCGACGCTCATGTTCCAGGGCTTGAGCCAGTGTAGTAATATTTGAGGGGTATCCGGGTTGGCCAAATCCGGGTAAACCGTAGCGTGCCCTTACCATATTCAGGTGTTGTGGATTGTTGGTCACTTCAGCATAGTTTAATAATATCTCCGGATATCTGATTATCGGGATGTTTGATCCAAGATTGGCTGGTTCACGAAATCCGAGATAGTATTTGGCTGTATGCGGAAGGAACACGGGTGCACCTCCTGCCGGATCAGGCACATACATCACTGCTGTAACAGCACGGCGGGTGGTATCGTTGGGCTCAAAAGCATCGTAAAGTCTTTGTTCAACGGCTCCCAGGCCCCACACCGGATATGCTACGGTTGTTCCGGGAATCCGGAATGCAGGTAAAAATGGAGTGTAGCTTGAAACATAGCCATGAGAGCGGCCACCTACACCTGAAATAAATTGCAGCTCCATGAGGGATTCAGGTGAATTCTTGGTATAGGCATTAAAGGTGTACCGATAGTCCCGATAATCAACCACACCATCTTTATTACTATCGAGAGTAAATTGTCCGCTATTTATAATAGCTTCCAACAATGGTCTGGCCTCAGCGTTTTTTCCATACGACATATAAACCCTGGCCAGCATAGCTCTGGCAACATGACTTGTTACCCGTCCGACATCTGTAGAAGGATAGGAAGCAGGCAAATTGGTTATGGCAAATTGCAGGTCTTGTTCAACCTGTGCAATTACAGCACTTTCAGGATCCCTGACAGCTTCCAATGCTTGTGAAGGCCCTAAAACTGTAGTTACAAGAGGTACATCCCCGAAACAGTAAGCTAAATAAAAATAGAAGCTTGCCCTGACAAACAAGGCCTCGGCTTTCAGACGATTTTGCAACCCGGGCGTTTTGAAAACACCAGCAGATGCCTCAAGTTCCTCCAGGAAATCATTTACCCTGAATATCCCACTGTAGTAGCCATTCCATGTACTGCTAATAATTCCATTTCCTGGAAAAACATTCATATGATTGGCCAAATCAAACCAATCCCCGGCAGTGCCCGGTGCCAAATAGATATAGGAATCTCCGCCATATGCATCGCCATACAAATAGGGCAATCCCTGAGGCCCCCAAACAGTATAGAGCTGATTGTGGACTGAATTGGCAGCCATTAACAATTGGTCTTCAGTCTGATAAAAGTTACCTCTGGTTATTGATTGAGGAGGAAATTCTTCCAGGAATTCCTGATCACATGAGCCAAAAAGTAACAAACAGCTTACGAAAATGAGCAATATTTTTTTCATGATATGATTCTTTAATTGATTAAAATGTTACGTTAATTCCGGCTGTGTAAACCCTGGGTACGGCATATTCCGAATGGGTAAACCCTCTTTGGATATGACTTCCTGAATTACCCTGTTCCGGGTCATAGCCAATGAAACTGTCCCATGAATAAACGTTATTGGCATTCAGATAAACCCTTATGGTTGCCAACCCGATGCGGTTTCCAATGTTGGCGGGCAATGTGTAACCGAGGGTAATATCCTTTAACTTAACATAAGTTGCGTCCTCAATCCAGTATGATGATGCCTGGTTATTCATAGCGGTGAGGTCGGTACTTAGTTTGTAATGGTAAGCATCCGGATTTTCCGGGGTCCAGGCATCTTCCATGATTGCAAGGAAGTTTCTTCCTCCGTGCCACCACATTGAGCGTCGTCTCATAAGGTTGACCTTTTCGCCACCTACAACTGATACAACCAATGCACTGAAGTCAAAACCCTTGAACGACAATCTGTTTGTCATTGACCAGATAAAATCAGGTTGTGGACTTCCAATCAAAGTTCTGTCTTCGGTTGTGATTTTACCGTCGTCATTCACATCCCTATACTTTGCATCGCCTGGCTTGGCACCGGTAAATATGGGAGAATTTGTAATATCTGCCTGATCGCGGTAAGCACCAATGTAATCATAGCCATAATATTGAAAAATATCCTGTCCTACATACGACCTGACCTGCATCCCTGATGAACCTCCTGACTGAACAAAAGTTTCCGATCCAAGGCTAAGGACTTTTCCCCTGTTGAGTGAAAAATTGGTTATAGTGGTCCAGTTAAATTTGCCGGTGATATTGCGTGTTGTCAATCCAAGTTCAACCCCCTGATTTTTAACACTCCCAACGTTTTGCAGCAAACTGGTAAACCCTGTCAATGATGAAATGGGCAAACTTAATAAGAGATCTTCAGTTTTTGAGTTATAGTAGTCGGCTGTAAGGCTTATTCTGCTATCCAGGACAGTCAGGTCAAAACCGGCGTTAAACTGACCGGTCCGTTCCCAACGGAGCTCACGGTTTGGAAGACGTCCTTTCTGGAAGAAGGAGGTCAGCGCACCACCGATAACAGTATTTCCCTGTCCAAGAGTGGGTATCCATGAATAATCACTGAAGTTGTCATTTCCTGTAAAACCATAGCTTACTCTGAGTTTTAAGAAATCAATGACATTGAAGCCACTCATGAAGTTCTCTTCACTGATAATCCATCCTGTAGCGATAGATGGGAAATAACCCCATTTATAATCAGTACCAAAACGGGAGGATCCGTCCCTGCGTATGGTAGCCGTTAACATATATCTGTCCATAAAACTATAATTAACCCTGGCCAGAGAAGATGCGAAAGTAGTAGTGCTCTCAGAATCAGATGCACCTAATACTTCCTTTCCAACACTAAGGTAGGGGGTCAGATCATTTTCATAATCTCTGCGTGAAGCGCTGAATCCCATACGGTTTCTCTTCTCCGAAACATACCCCGCAGTAGCATTGATCCGATGGGGACCAAATTCTTTAGTGTACGTTGCCATGTTTTCAAAATACCAACCATTATTACGGGCCATGCTCCTGTTTACCTGACCCAAACCCCAATATGTCGAAGGCATGTTGTTATCCTTAGCGGTATAAGTGAAGTTTTGCGACCAGGTATTTGTGTAGGTAAAGCTTGATCTAAAGGAAAGTCCATCTAAGATTTGCAGTTCACCCCAAATATTGCCAAATACCCTATTGCTTTCATCGTTATTAATGTCATTCATAAAAACAAGGGGGTTTGAATTATTGTTAAAAAAATGTCCTTCATACGCACTTAAGGCAGGGGTAGTTGCCGGATACCTTGAATCGTTTACTACTAAAGTAGGTCCTCCAGGATATCCTTCTTCGGTAATAAATGGGAAAATTGGGGGCATTTCAACAGCATGCTGAACAATTGCCCATTCAACAGGACTGTTTTTTTCATTATCCAATCGGTTGTTTACTGTGATCCCTGTGCGGAACCAGTCTGTTACTTTGCTTTCCACTTTTGCGTCAAGGCTGATACGTTTCAGATTGTGGTCTCTACCGGGAACAGCATTATCAACGATACCATCCTGATCATGATAACTTGCCGAGAAGAAATAATTCAATTGATCTGTACCGCCGGCGCCACTGATATTGATCCTGTTCATCATGGCATTGCGATAAAGCTCATCATGCCAGTCGGTACTTGGCCAGTTGGCTCTGAAATTAGGGTCATCCCATTCCTTTGGCCAGGTATATCTGACATGTCCACGTGCAGCAACCGTGTTGGGGGTATTGGGGTCCATTCCTCGTTGAACAACCCACGCGTTCTGTGCAGCAGTCTTTGCAGCAAGCATGTATTGTTCTGCATTCATCACAGGTATTTTCCTGGGTAATTGTTGCAGAGAAGAACTATAATTAACATTAAATGTACGTGTGCCCGATTTGGCTCTTTTGGTGGTGATTAAAATCACCCCGGAACCACCTCTTGATCCGTAAATAGCAGCTGCGGAGGCATCTTTAAGTACTTCAATAGATTCGATAATTGTTGGGTCGATGACGCCCATATCGCGGAGGTTTTCCTGCGGTACCCCATCAATTACGAGTAATGGGAATTGCCCTGCTGTAATGGAGTTCAAGCCACGCACCTGAATAATTGGGTCACTACCAAGGCGGCCGGAACTCTGAACCACCTGGACCCCTGCGATCTGGCCCTGCAGGGCATCACCAAAGTTAGCTGCTGGCCGGCTTACAACGTCATCCATTCTGACTGATGAAACTGCACCTGTAAGGTCCCTCTTTTTCACTGTTCCATATCCAATAGCCACCACTTCATCAAGTCCGATATAATCCCTTAACAAGGTAACATTGATGGAGTTACGGTCGCCCACGGCAATTTCCTGTGATTTCATTCCCACAAATGAATATACAATAATTGTATTTCCCTGAATACCAGACAGAATGTAATTCCCGTTAATATCAGTAACTGTCCCTTGCGTGGTGCCTTTTATTACCACAGTAGCGCCGGGCAATGGCTGGTTCGTATCGTCGGTAACTTTTCCGGAAACTGAATTTTGTGGCTGTTGGTTTTCAGACAGATAGGAAGGCGCCAGTATAATCTTCCGGTCTGTTATGGTATAAACCACGTCGGTTTCTTCAAAAAGTATGTCGAGAATTTCTTCTACCCTTTGGTTCCTGAAAGTCTGGGTTACTTTTCGATCGGTGTCAACCAGTTTTTCATTGTACAGAAAGAAGAACTCCGAACGCGCTTCAATCTCATCAAGCACATCCGCCAGTTTGGTTTCTGAAAAGTCAAGCGAAAACCTGGTCCTTTGAGAATAGGCTTCGTTTGCAAATGATTGAAGGATTGAACACAATATTAAAAATACTGTTATTCTCATGATTCTGAATGTTTTCATTAAACAATGGAAATCCCATTCATAAAAAATTTTAATTTTTTTCATAAATTTGTAATGTTAAAAGTTAAAAAAATTGTAAGAATTTTTTTTTGAGGAAATCGTTGCAGCGATTTCCTTTTTTTGTTTCCCTACGGTCCGTTGTGTAAGTTCATTTTAGTTACATGTTAGTTTGTTTCAAATCTTTTTATGGTAAACCAGTACTTTTCCCCTTTCCCATGTTCCGTCGGCAAGTATTTTTCTATCAAGAATCCGGTAACGGATAGGAGAAGTCATGCTTAAATACCGGAAGACCTCCTCCAGAGAATCATCCTGAAAAGTTCCTCTTATTACAAAGTTTTCTAATTCTTTATCAACCAATTCCACATCTACGTTAAACCATCGTTCAATACGGCGGGC
The DNA here is from genome assembly GCA_964393915.1 of uncultured Prolixibacteraceae bacterium. Classification (GTDB taxonomy): domain Bacteria; phylum Bacteroidota; class Bacteroidia; order Bacteroidales; family Prolixibacteraceae; genus UBA1413. Next base: position 1,191 of record CAYMXK010000248.1, on the reverse strand, counting down.
AACTTCGGCCATCGGGTCTCCCCTGAAAACCAGCTTGCCTTCAATCCATGCTGAATACTTGGTAGCATTCGTGGGAAATACATTCATTATACCTCTGCTTAAAACCAACCTTTCGTCCGGTCTTAACTCCACACCTGTCAAGAGTCCGGAGGCAGAAAATTCAACTTTCCCCTCTTCAAGAACTACTTCAACGTAGCTATCTTCAGGATAGGCAGAAATGTTAAACTTTGTTCCCATCACTTTTACCTTTGAACCTCCTGCCTTAATCTCAAACGGGTGAAGCTCATCCTGGGCAACATCCAACCAGACTTCACCTTTAATTGCAACTTGTCTGTTTCCTGAAAAAGGAATCTGGTACTCGAGCGAAGAACCACTGTTCAACCAACCTCTGGTACCATCGGGCAGTGAAAAACTGATTCGCGATCCCATCGGAGCAAACAGTGTCGTTTTTACGGAATCTTCTGCAACAACGATCTTTTCCTGATTATGCATTGCAAACCAGAATCCTCCGGCTAAAAGCAACGGGATTAAAAAGACCGCAGCAGCGGCAGAGTACCATTTATATATTCTCTTAATTGCTGTTTGTTTTTTATGGTTTTCACTTTTATGAATAATGTGGTGGATCCGGTCAAGCAGGTAAGCACTATTATGGTCTTCGCCCGGGCCGGCATTAAAGTGTTCAGTAAATTCATTCCGAATATGTTGTTCAAAACCCCTGTTATTTTCATTTTCTGAAAAAAGGGAATATATGTATTGCGCTTCATCATTATCTGACAGCCCTCTTCTGAAACGCTGTAACTTTTCTATGTCGGTTTGTTTAATCATGCGCTTTCGTAATCAAATCCTCCAGTATTACCAGGAGGATTTTTAAAACTAATTAACCGTTTCAAATCATTTTGAAAAATCATTTCAATAAGTAATAGCCACACACTGATAAAATCTCACGATAAAAATGGAACTTTTTGGAAAAAATATTTATACAAAATCACAGTAACCTGATTATGAGATATTTTATAAACCATCTTTTACTCCAAAAATATTAAGAAACGACCATGATCCGCCAGCTGGCGGATCACACAAGAAAACATTGTAATTTTCATGGGAGATACATCAAAATGCCTAAGCATTCTATCGAATTTCAGATGAAATTGACATGAGAAGAATTTTTTCACAAACCGGGATGAATAATAC
>CAYMXK010000247.1:5591-7131 GCA_964393915.1 uncultured Prolixibacteraceae bacterium | reverse complement strand
TTTTTTTAAAAATTTTCCGGTTAATTCATACGGCATATAAATTTATTCTCTACCTTAATCCGGTTATAAAAAAAACCATTCGTTTATGGAAAAAACTGATTATTCGAGGAGAGAATTTATTGCCAACGGACTGGCAGCCACCACGGGCGTTTCCATTGGCCTGCCAGCATTGGGTACTGCCCGGGCAGCCCGTATTCAGGGTGCCAACGACAGGATCAGGATGGGATTTATCGGCGTCGGCAACCGGGGAAGCCAGCTTTTGCAACTGTTTATGGCACAGCCCGATGTGGAAATCGCAGCCCTGTGCGATGTGTATCAGCCCTACATGGCGCGTGACCGCAGCACTGTTGAGCCCCGGTATATAAAGGATATGGATGGTCAGATCCCCAGGATGGGGGAGAAATTCAGCAAACCGCCCCTCCATTTTGAAGATTACCGGAAATTACTGGAGCAAAAAGATATTGATGCGGTATGCATAGCCACCCCCGACCACTGGCATGCCCTGCAAACCATCGATGCCATAAGGGCAGGCAAGGATGTGTTTGTTGAAAAACCACTTACCATCACCATCGCCGAAGGCAGGAAGATGGTCGAAGCACAGCAATCCAGTAACCAGGTTGTGGCAGTCGGGCTCAACCGCCGCGGGGCACCGGTTTACCAGAAACTGGCCAAAGAGATCCCTTCAGGAAAAATTGGAAAAGTTACCGTAGCCAGGGCATTCAGAATCAACAATATGTTTCCTGACGGAATTGGAAAACTCGGCCCGGAGATGCCCCCTGCAGGTTTCAACTGGGATCTCTGGCTTGGGCCACGCGCCATAAGGCCCTACCAATACAACATTGCACCCTACATGTTCAGGTGGTGGAGTGATTATTCAAGCCAGATGGGCAACTGGGGCGTGCATTTCATGGATGTTATCCGATGGATGATGGGAGAAACCGCACCAGTAGCCATAAGTGCCCATGGAGGGAAATATGTGCTCGGCCACGACGGCGACATCCCCGATACGATGCAGGTTACCTACGAGTTTGCGTCTGGCGCCATAGCCTCCTTCTGCATTTATGAAGCCAGCAGCGGTGGACTGTTCCCATACGGCGAGGTCGAATTGCGGGGTACAAAAGGAACATTGTATGCGGGCGAAGGGGGTTATCGCATCCAACCCACATCAAAAGGACAGTTCCAGAAGTGGGACAAATTGATTGAGAACGAAGAGTTCAACCAGGGCAATGAAGGTTTGGCCGACGGCAGCAGCCGCAACAGTACCGCCAACCTGGTGCGCAATTTTCTGGATTGCGTAAAATCCCGTAAATCGCCCTTGTGCACATTGGAAGAAGGTCACCGTTCAACCAGCTTTGCCCACCTGGCCAATATTGCGCTGGCTACAAGAGAGAGGCTGCAATGGGATCCTTTAAAGGAACGGTTTACCAACCACGAAAAAGCAAATCAATTACTTCATTACGAATACCGTAAACCATGGAAATTATAATATTATGAGACGACGTGACTTTATTTCAAAGGCTGCAATAGGTACAGCCGGTTT
>CAYMXK010000247.1:0-5491 GCA_964393915.1 uncultured Prolixibacteraceae bacterium | reverse complement strand
GCAGACCCTGATCTTGAAAAGATACTTCAGGTTGCCTCACAACAGGGGATAAAATACTACAGAATGGGCTGGATTCCCTACGATGATAAAATATCAATCCCTCAGAACCTGGATGCGATGCGGCGCTCTTTTGAACAATTTGAAAGGATCAACCGCAAATACCAGATTCGCGGAGAATACCAGAACCATGCCGGACGAAGACTCGGTGGCCCCGTGTGGGACGTTTACCATGTGTTAAAGGATATTGATCCCCAATTCATTGGAGTACAATATGATGTCAGGCATGCAACCGTTGAAGGGGGCAATTCATGGCTGCTCGGCATGCGCCTGGTGGCACCCTGGATTGGCACCACCGATATCAAGGATTTCGTTTGGGAAAAAGATCAGAAAGGCATGTGGAGAGCGAAAACAGTTCCGTTGGGTGAAGGGATGGTCGATTTTGGGACCTATTTCAGGGAATATCAAAAGCTGAACATCACAGACCCGGTCTCCATCCATTATGAATATGACCTTGGAGGAGCAGAACAGGGGAGCAAAAATCCCACCATGCCATTGGCTGAAATCAAAAAATGGTTAAAGAAAGATCTGATCTGGCTGAAAGATCAGTTTACCAAATACCAGTTATAATATGAGTTACAATACCTGGAGCCGCAGGGTTTTCCTGAAGAACGCCTCCCTGTCGGCAGGAGCCATAGCCGCAGGGGGTATGCTCCCATCCGCAACTTTCGCTGAAGCAAACAAGATGAAAAAGATTACCATTGACAGTTCCAGTTCCGACTTTGAGCGTGAACCGCTGATCAGGCCTTTCGGCTTTAAGGGAGGGTTTATGACCGAGATATGGCAAACGGCAGCCTGGCTGAAGAGTTCTTCAGGCAGTTCAAAGGCAGGTTTGTGCACCCAGAATGTCCTTTGGTCGGATGCTGAGGTGTTCAGCAGATATTCAGAAAGTGGCGGAAATGCCTTGATGTATGCCATGACGGAATATGCCTTACAGATGCTGAAAGGGTATTCGTTTGACAATCCGGTCGACATGCTGGATGACATCTGGAGAGAGGTGTTGTCTTACGGGAAAAAAATCACAGGAAAGGCAGACCTCAGGGAGACGTTTGCCCTGAATGCCCTTGTAGGGGTAGATAATGCGGCCTGGATGCTGTATGCGGCAGAAAATGGCTTTGCCAATTTTGATGAAATGATACCCGAAAAATGGAGAGAAGCTGTTTCTCACCGCAGCAGGAAGGTTGCCAGCATACCCTTGATGGCCTACTCCATTCCGGTTTCGGAGATTCGTGAGGCAGTAGAAGATGGTTATTTTTTCATGAAGATCAAAATAGGCCAGCCGGGCACACAGGAAGAAATGCTCGAAAAGGATAAGGCAAGGCTTACCGAGATTCATAAGGCCATCGGGCATTACCAGACCAGCTACAGTGAGAATGGTAAGCTGCCATATTATTTCGATGCCAACGGGCGGTATGAAAAGAAAGAGACGCTTCTCAGGCTGATTGATCATGCCCGGAAGATCGGAGCTTTTGAGCAGATTGCTGTAATAGAAGAGCCTTTCCCGGAGGAATTAAAGATTGATGTAAGCGATATTCCGTTGCGGCTGGCATCCGACGAAAGTGCGCATACCGATAAAGACGCCATTGAGCGGATTGAAATGGGGTACAAAGCCATTGCGCTGAAGGCGATTGCCAAAACGCTGAGCATGACTTTAAAGGTTGCCCATGTGGCCAAACAGAGGGGAGTACCCTGTTTCTGCGCAGACCTGACCGTCAATCCGATTCTGATTGACTGGAACAAGAATGTGGCTGCGCGGCTTGATCCGTTCCCCGGGTTAGGCACAGGATTAATGGAAACCAATGGCCATCAGAACTATAAAAACTGGAAAGAGATGGAGAGTTACCATCCTTATACAGATGCTTCCTGGAGGAAGACTGTTGGGGGTGTTTTTGAACTTAACGACGACTTTTACAAACGCAGCGGTGGGATACTGACCGATTCACCGCACTATATGAAGATGTTTGGCGGGTAAAAAAAAGTACATCTCATCAATTAAACTATTTAGCTAAAAAAAGAGGCTGCCAATTGGCAGCCTCTTTTGATTAACTTCATAAGTTTGATTAATATCCTGGGTTTTGTTGATCAGCTAAAGTAGGATTGGCATTTATTTCGGTTATTGGAATAGGCCATACAAATTTGAAATTTTCATATGGTACAGCCACAACTCCATATGGGCCACTATATTCTGACCCCAAAGTATATGAACCCGCTGCAACCGGATCAGCATTAGCAACTTTAGCAGGAATTCCATTGATTGGGAAATGCGGATCTTGCTGCAGACGGTGAATATCCGGCCAGCGACGACCTTCCATATTCAACTCGATCCGGCGTTCTGCCAGGATTGCCTTCAATAACAACTTGTTATCTGCGAAGCTGGCGGTAGTGTAAGATTGTGTAGCTTTGTTAGCCAAGGCCCGGTCACGCACCATATTCAGGTATTTCAATCCTTCAGTAATATTGTTGTTACGGGCATAAGCCTCAGCCAGGTTCAGCAGCACTTCAGCATAACGCATCATAGGAGAGGCATCAGTATAGTTGGTATCGTCCTTATATTTTTCGGTAAAAATTCCGGTTACAACAGTTCCAGCGGCATTTTTCCTTATAAGAACCATTTCTCCTTCTTTGCGACGTTTGTCATCCTCAAGCCAATATGAATTACGCCAGACAATCGGACTAATTGCAACCAATTGACGACGTCTATACTGAGAAGCAAGAGCTGCATTAACACCCGGGTTGTTGGTAGCCGAATTTTCCATACCATAAATATACTCATTGCTGGTGTAGTTGGAAGCAAAAATGGTCCACGGTTCAGCGCCGAGGGCATATTCAGCAGCGTAGACTCCACCAGTGACCAGTTTCAAGCCTTCGGTAATTACTTTATCCATATCCCACATATGCTGATAAACACGAACTTTATAAGCAACTGCAGCACCTTTTGTTCCCCGCGTGATTTTATAACTCACAGGCGTGGTCCATCCAGACTTTAAAGTAAGATTTTCCTCTGCAAAATTGAGGTCTTCAAGAATTTTACCATATACAAAAGCTACGCTCTCTCTTCCTTTCTGAAATCCTTCATCGATGGCTGCCTGAGTAGTGAATGACACCTCATGGTAGGGTACCCCTTCGTGAGATCCGTTCGATGTATGCTTGAAAGGACGAGCAAAATTAATTAATAATTCATGATATGCTGCTGCTCTTAACAGACGTGCTTCACCTTCATACTGATTGGCCTTATCGGCAGAAATAACATTGGTGCTCGCTGCATTACGAACTCCCTCGATGATAATATTGCATCGATTTATTAATCGGTAAGAATCTTCCCAGACCCATTTATTGTTTTCCGTTGTGGCATCATATGTATTTTCATAAGTAAACCGGTAAAAGGCCTGCAGGTTTATGGCATCTTCACCTCTGGTATCACCCTGTTGAACGAATGCTGCACCAAATGGATATCCTCTGAAAGTTCCACCTGACGTTCTGAAGGCATAACCAATAGTAGCGGCATTATACATACCTACAACAGATAATTCAATAAGATCCGGAGTAGTAAATGCTGTGGTTTCAGAAACCTGGTTGTATGGATCAAGATCAATTATGTCCTCGCAGGATCCCAATACCAGTGCAAATACAATGACCGGTATAAGAACCAACTTATCTAACTTTCTGAATAAGAATTTTATATTTTTCATATCAGTATATTTTTAAAAATCAATTATAAAGTCAGGTTAATACCCATTGTAAAAACTCTTTGTCTAGGTGTTCCATTCCAGTCAACTCCGCCTGATTCCATTTCAGGGTCAATTCCTGTGTATTTGGTACCCATCCAAAGATCCTGCCCTTGAGCGAATACTCTCAGGTTTTCAACTCCGATCCTCTGCAGAAGATCTTTTGGCAGTGTATAGCCGATAATAATGTTCTGAAGCTTAATAAAGTCACCCTTTTCAACGAAACGGCCATTTGTCTGCCCTGAGAGGTTAACAAAGTTCCCTCCCTGGTACCACAATCTTGGAGTCCAACCATCTCCGGGTTCTTCCGGACTTTTCCAGCGACCCAATATTTCACGGCTGTTATTTGTGAAAGAGTGCTGAACCAGATCATCGCGGGTCCGGTTCATAATATAATTACCGCCGCTGAAACGGAACATTATATTGAAATCAAATCCTCCATAAAACAACTTGGAATTTAGTGCTCCAAAGAATGTTGGTAAAGAAGGTCCAAAGATTTTCTTGTCAGTAACACTGCTCAATGAAGCCGCCTGGGCAATATCCGATGGATTCGCCGGGTTATATACTTTGTAATTTGAAGTTGGTATATTTCCCTGCACCAAGGAACCGTCAGCTTTACGATAAATTGGATTACCATTGGCCTGATTTACACCAACATAGTCATAACCATAAATTGATCTGATCGACTCTCCAATACGGATAATCGTGTATGTCTGGACTATCTCAGTCTGGTTTTCAACAAGAGACAAAATTTCATTCTTTGCTATTGTGAAGTTGGCATCCACACTCCAGGTCAGTTTATTATTCCTGATAAGTGTAGCTTCAGCGGCAAATTCATATCCCCAGTTTTTCAGGGCTCCAATATTTTTGTTAACAGAATTGCTTGGTACACCAAAAGATGGCGGAGTCGGAGCTGCAAGGATCAATCCATCCTGATCGTTCTGGAAATAGTCAAACGAGAACTTGTATTTCCCTTCGAGGAACATGGCATCAAAACCAACATCTAATTTCTTACTGGTTTCCCATTTCAACTGATCGTTACCCATCTGCACGAATGCAATACCGTTGTTGTCGCCATATTTTGCAGCACCGTACAAACCGGCATAAGGATAATTACCAATGGAAACGTTACCCACTTCGGCATAAGAAGCACGTACTTTAAAGTCGGATACTATATCGCGAATTCCATCCATAAATGATTCGCGGGCTATATTCCAACCCACTGATCCTCCAGGGAAAATACCATATCGATTTGCTTCAGGAAGAGAGGATATTCCATCGTAACGAACAGAAGCCTGAACGAAGTATTTTTCATCAAAATTATAATTAATACGACCCGCATAGGAAATAAAACCATTTTCGGTTAAGCCTCCGGAAGAATTGGGTGTACCGTATGAACCGGAAATCAGGTTATGCTGAAAGAATTCGTTGGAAAGATCTGTTCCGGTACCCTGAAACCAGTTATAACGTTGCTTCTGGAATTCGTTTACTAAAACGGCAGATACGTTATGTACTTCGCCAAATGTCTCATTATAAGATAGTACATTCTGCCAGTTCCAACGTGTATAAGTTGTATAATTGTTATGTACACGTCCTTTTACACTTTGTCCATCGCCATGGAACGGATTATAATATAAAAGACCTTCTGAACCATTCATGTCCACTCCAATTTGGGTACGAAAATTCAGGCTTGGTAAAATATCAGCTGA
>CAYMXK010000246.1:301-7177 GCA_964393915.1 uncultured Prolixibacteraceae bacterium | reverse complement strand
TGACCTTGCCTGTCAGGTTTATTTTTTCCTGCGCAATACCAGAAGTAACAAATAACAGTAGTGAGAAGAAAAGTAAAAGTTTTGCCATAGTTCAATTATTTTTCAGTTATAAATCAAATTTCCGCGACCTATAATTACCTGCCTCACTACTGTTTTCAATGAAAATGAACCAATGATCATTGATATCTCAACAGATTCAATTACTCAATAATTATTTTTTGACGAAAAATGTAACCCAAAACAGTAATGCAGAGTGATTTAAATGACCTTAAATAGTTTATTCACAGTTATAAGCATAATTCACCTGCTTAACGAATAAAGATACTTCAGTCTGATTTTTAAAGTATTACAATACTTTTAAAAAAAGTTACATTATTCACAGATATGGAATTCATTGCCCATCCACAAACAAGTGAACAAGTTTCGGCTTTAAAGGCTTTTATGCAGGCTCTCAAAATCAAATTTGAGGTAACTAATGTGGAAAACTATGACCTGGCATTTGTAGAAAAAATAGTGGAAAGCAGAGAACAGGCAAAAAGCGGCAAGGTAAGAAGATGAATAAATTTCAGATATTCAGTACTTTGATTTTTTCTTTCAGCTTAATAAAATCAACTGGTTTGGTCAGAAAATCGTCGGCGCCAAGTTTCATGGCCTGATTGTAATTTTCACGGTCGCCATAGGCGGTAATCATCATTACAACAGGTGGCGGCTTTTCATACTTTTCTTTGATGTGCTTCAATAATTCGAGTCCGCTCATTCCGGGCATATTGATGTCCGATAGAATGAGAACGGCTTTTTGCCTTCCGTCTTTCAGGTACTCAAGCGCTTCTTCACCTGAAAAGGCAAAATTAAAATAAAACTCGCCATTTCTGATTTCCTTCCGGAAACGCTGTTCAAACAATGTTTGAATATCTCTTTCGTCGTCAACCACTAAAATTTTCATGATGTTTAAATTATGCTTTTATTGGTAAAATTATGGTAAACGTAACACCTTCACCCTCTTTGTTTTCCACTTTTATTTCGCCTCCATGGGCTTTGGTCACAATTTCGTAACTCATACTCAGGCCCAGTCCGGTTCCTTTTCCGGATGGTTTTGTGGTAAAAAAGGGTTGAAATATTTTATCCACGGCGTTTTGTGGTATACCATTTCCATTATCACTGATCCTGATTTCAACTTTCCCGCTCTGTTTTTTTGTGCCAATTAACACGGTAGGGGAATATTGAATTATGTCGGGCTGAGAACCATCTGGATTCGAATCTTTTTCAACCAGCTTTTTCTTCTCACTGACGGCATAAAATGCATTGGTGAGTAAATTCAGTATAACCCTGCCGATTTCCTGGGGTATGACATCTATTTTCCCGAGGGTTTCGTCAAAATCGGTTTTCAGGGTTGCATTAAAAGCTTTATCCTTAGCCCGTAATCCGTGATACGCCAAACGTAAATATTCATCAGCCAGAGCATTGAGGTCGGTTGGTTCTTTGATCCCACTGCTGCTGCGACTATGCAGAAGCATTCCTTTAACAATACTGTCGGCTCGCTTCCCGTGATGAATTATTTTTTCCAGATTTTGTTTTATATCATCGGCAATGGCCTTCGCATCTCCGGCATTTCCTGCGGTCAGTTCTTCGTTCATTTCATCGAGGAGTTCGCGGCTTACTTCTGAAAAGTTATTCACGAAGTTTAACGGGTTTTGAATTTCGTGGGCAATTCCTGCGGTGAGTTCGCCTAACGAGGCCATTTTTTCCGATTGGATAAGTTGTGCCTGGGTGGCACGCAATTCGTCGAGCGTATGCTCCAGTTCATCTTTCTGCTTTGTGAGCTCCAGTGTGCGTTCGGCAACCAGTTCCTCCAGTTCACCCTTCCGGATGGCAATGGCCCGGTTGATTTCATCCTCCTTCTGTCGCTTTATCCGTTCTTTTTCAGCGGCCTTGTTCTGCCTGTGCTGACTGTAGAGAATGGCCACCAGCCAGATTACCGAGAGCATTACTGAATTTTCAAAATAATTCTCCCATCGGCTGTAAAAACTTTTTGCCAACACTTTGCTCAGATCACTCAGGAGTGAAACCGCAACATAAGGGGCAAACGCCAGCAGGTACATGCGCAGCGGCCGCATTTCTTTTTGCTGAAAAGCGAAAAGGAGCAGCGAAACCAGGAACATGTGCCATATCCATCTTGTAGTATCTGAAGCCGAAAGAACGACTTCTGCGGCAAACAGGAAAATGGTAAAAAACCTTGCATAGGAGAACATTCTTACCAACTGCGGCAGGTTGTTTATTTTTGAGAACCTGAATAAACGTTGCAACAGCAACAGGCTAAATAAGAATGAAGCTAAAGAAAGTTGCATAATATTGAAAATTATTGATTTTCAAGCGCTTCTTCCTGTGTGTCGAAAATCCGGAAAAGATTTGAAAATCCGGAGATTCTGAAAACTTCCTGAATAGCAGGTTGCATTTCGCACAGATATAGTTTCCCGTTAATTGCCTTGGCTTTTTTCTGCGTAACCAGGAATACCCTCAGTCCTGAACTACTGATGTAGTTCATTCCCCCACAATTGAAGATCAGATTCTTTTCCCCGCTGTCAAAAATCCGGTTGACTTCATTCTCTAACACCGGCGAGTTTATGGTATCAATTCTGCCTTTAATTTTGAGGGTTGTAAAGCTTCCTGTTTTTTCGAGCTTAGTATTCATTTTATATAGTTTTATTTAGTGTTAAAATATTCAGGTTCCCTTTCCTGGTGTAATGCATTTCATCCATAATCTGTGATATCAGAAAAATTCCAAGTCCACCAACAGGCCTTTCCTCAGCAGGTAAAGTAATATCAGGTTGCTGCTGCTCCAAAGGATTGAAAGGAATACCATCATCTGTAATACTGATAGTGAGCAAGTTATTATCAAGTGTTACTGAAACTTCGATTTCGTGTTTTCTTTCGTCGGCAAAACCATAAAAGATGATGTTGGAAACCGCTTCTTCAATGACCAGGTTAATATTCATGACCAGTGCCTGAGATATTTTCCATTCTTCGGCCAGTTCATCAATTTTCCCGGCCAGGGAGGAAAGTTCCCCAATCTGGTTTTCAATTACGAACTGCTTATTTTTTCTGTTTCCCATGATTAAAGAAACTTATTATGGTTTTAAACTGTGCCGGAATTCCAAGCATTTTTCGCAGCCAATTGTAATAGAGTGCAAGGTATAAAAACGCACTCATCAACCAAATGATTCCCACATTAAAATTGAAGGTATCAACAGTATAGCCGAAAAGATTTTTTTGTGAAGCCAGGAAGTGCGCCCTCCCGTTTGTAAAATCGGGATCCTTATATATCGGGGCTATCTTTTGAATATAGCCATGTGGGGTTTCGCGGTAGAACTGTTTGGTTTCAGAATTGAGTACCAGTACTTCGAGTGACTTGTTATGATATTTCATTTTCTGCCCGAAAAGAAACTGATCGCCATTTTGTTGGTTCAGTTGGTTAATCAACCGGTCTTTTTCCCGTTTGGTTTTCTGATAGATATTTTTATAATAGTCCTTTAACTGGTTTAGGTGCGCTTTTACCTGCTCCGTGATTTCGGCGTCGATTAATCCTGCTTGCAGATTCTGTGTAAACTGAAACGGAGGTAAAACCTTTTCATCATCCAGTTTCTCTATTTCGTTTTTGATAATTTTCAACTTCCCGGAAATTTCACCTACTGGCATATTCAACCTGGCCCACCCACTTGCAAGATCAACCTGCCCAATCAGTTCAGTGGTGAGTATATCGGAACGGAAGCGGGCTTGTGCCATCTCCTTTTCCATATCGAAAAAGCGGGCCATGTACCTGTTCTCTTTGAACTGTTCCACTGCAAGTGCCTCGAAAGCCCAGCGTGAAACCATAATTTCGCCTGCAATGGGTACCACATCTTTGCCTGATGTTTTGCTCTGCAGGTCATCGAATTTCACGATAACCCCGCACAGCAGGATTTGCGGGATCAATAACATGGGAATCAAAATATAAATGGCCACAACTGAATCGAATGCCGATGATATGTTTAAACCCAGCATGTTGGAGAAAACCGCTACGGAAAACAGAATGAGCCAGTAAGCCATGGTCATGTCATGTATTCCGAGGATGAGGTTGGCAATAAAAACAAAACTGAACGATTGAAATGCTGAAAGAAGAACGAGAAACACTATTTTCGAATTCAGATAACTGAACCGGCTCAGGTTGAGGAACGATTCGCGCTGTAATATTTTGCTGTCTTTAATAATTTCTTCGGCACTTACGCTCATTCCCATAAACAACAACACGACCACCGACATGAACAGGTAGGAGATTAAACTTTTATTTTCGAAGAAGATATACTCTTCTCCCTCCGCAAAGCGGGTGAAATATGCAACAATTACAGCGAGTACCGGTGCTTCGAGCAGGTTGATAAACAGATATTGGTGGTCGGTAATTTTTGTTCGTAAGTTGCGTTCGAAAAATATCCTGAACTGCTTAAATAATCCTGGCTTTTTCGACCCTGTGGGGGGTAATCCGGAAGAGTCTTCGGGAGTTTCCTCCTTTTTTACCTTTGCCTTTTTCCGGTATTGGGTATACCAGTATTCGGATGTGAACCGACGTTCGGGTAAAAAGTTACCTGAATTATCTATCTTTTTTGTTTCAACAATTTCAAGCACCTGTTCGGGATTTACATTTCCGCACGCCACACACTCGCAGACGCAGGCATTAATGTGGTTTACCTCTGTTTTGAAGTAAATGATGCCATCGAGCGGGTTACCTGTGTATATGGGCCGGCCTCCCGAATCCATAATCCACAACTTGTCGAACAGTTTAAATACGGCCGATGAAGGCTGATGAATGTTAACAATAATCAGTTTGCCTTTTCGCGCCTGTTGTTTTAACAGCAATACAACTTTTTCAGAATCGGTCGACGATAACCCTGACGTAGGTTCATCCACAAAGAGAATTGCCGGTTCCCTTAACAGTTCAAGCGCAACATTTAGCCTTTTCCGTTGTCCACCGCTGATAATCTTTTTTAAAGGGCTGCCTACCTTCAGGTCTTTGAAAGGATATAGTTCGAGTTCATGCAAAACCTTGTCCACTTTTTCTTCAATGGCCTGCCGGGTAAGCTGATCGAAGCAAAGCGAAGCATTAAAAAACAGGTTTTCCCAAACTGTGAGGTCTTCAAACAGCAGGTCATCCTGGGGTACATAGCCTATTAACCCTTCAATCTCCTTTTTTTGTTCATAGATATCCACCTGGTTGATCTTCACCTTTCCGTGTTGTACAGGGATATTGCCGTTCAGAATGTTGAGCAGGGTTGATTTTCCGACTCCGCTTCCGCCCATAATGGCAATAAGCTGGCCCGAATTTTCGGAGAATGAAAACCGGTGCAGTCCGTTGTTGCTGTTCTTGAATTTAAATTCGATTTCTTCACCCGAAAACACAAAAGAAGGGGTCAGGTGTTTATCAATAAAGCCAGAGGCAATATCGGTGTAGTACACTGGTGAAATGCGCGGCCCCCGGATAATACTCCCCTCTTTGAAGGCATAGAATCGCCCCGGAATTACAGGGTTTCCTTCAACGGTCAGGTATTCGTTACCATGAAAAATAAAAAGGTAGTGGCTTATTAATGGGCATCTTAAAAAGAGCAATTCACCATCTATTTTCTTTTCAAAGATGTGTCTGTAGCCGGTTTTGCCGGGTTTACTGTTTTTATTAATGAGTAAAAAATCGGGAGAGTTGATTTGATCTTTTTCAGGATAGAATATAAAAGCAATGAACTTATCAACTTCGGGTTTACTGATTTCGAAAACATTTGCCAGGGTTTCTATAAGCAATTTAGCTTTTGCCTGGTTGCCATTTTTAACCAGCTCAAGAAACCTTAAAAAAACCATGACCTGCTCATCTTTTCTGAGCAGGCCCCTGATGTTTGTACTGATATTAAAGGCCTCCAGAACCATATCCCCTGGTATGGCAGGTTCACCATCAATCCCGTAAATTTCGAGCAACTCTTCGAAAAGTCTCAGGTAATCATTGTCTTCAGAAATGCCAAAATGCTGATGAAGGTATAAAGAAAAATTCCGTACAGCATCCTTTTTCTTCGATTCACTTATGGCCGAGAATAATGCAAATAAATTGATAAGAGCATTTAAGGTTATCTCGTTCATAAGTTATATGTTAAAAAGGAAATTAAAGAAAAACCGGGAACTCAACCTGCAAATTCCCGGTTTCAAATATTAATTCAAAATATTTTTTCTGATTGTCTCCATTAAAGGGCCGATCTCAGCAAGTTCCTTTTCGGTAATTTTAGGATTATTCTCGAAAATCCCCAGCACAGGCTTGAATTGCTCATAATAGGGTTTGATATTTTCATCGCCCGACATTAATTCAAGCAACGTAAAAACCAGTTTTACCCTTTCGTTCTGTTTGCTCATAATGTCGAGCATTTTTGCATTGTCTCTGGCCAGCAAGGTACTCTGGCTTAAAATATACAGTGCTTCAACGTTTGAACCAATAACCGAAAGTGCATATACATCGGGCTGATCGCCGGATGACATCTGCTGGTGGAAATGATTCAGATCCTGGGAGATCAGGTAATCGAGAGAATCTTTGTTGTTCGTATTCATTCTTATCCTGCCCAGGTAGTTTTTGGATGAGATAAGTTCATCCCTGAGGCCGAGATTATCGATCAGCTTTTCTGAAACATTGCTGATTTCAGCTGCTACATCACCACGGTTATAGACACTGGCATACAGTAAATCGAAAGAATAGAGGCCTAACCCAAAACTCTGATCTGATTTTGTCAGTAACTTTTCGGCTTGTTCTGCGGGAACGGTCAGATCTAAAATATAGGAAGCCCCTGATTCATTCAGCAGTGTGACAACCTCTTTTTC
>CAYMXK010000246.1:0-291 GCA_964393915.1 uncultured Prolixibacteraceae bacterium | reverse complement strand
CTTCGCCTCCGATTATATTTGCTTTTGGGGCAATCTTTTTCGCTGGGCATTTTGCGGATTGTTTCAACAATCTGATCCTTGAGTTTCACTGCATCAAAAACTTCAACTTCAACGTAGGCTGTTTGCCCGCTGGAGGTTGTACCTTTTTTTTCTTTGGTTTTTGAAGAGTAATTACAGCCGGAAACCAGAATAAGCGCTATGACAAACGACAATACATGGTTCGTAGATAGATTTTTCATTTGCATTACTTTAATTGATGATTATTGATTTTTAAGATTTAAAATTACAATA
>CAYMXK010000245.1:0-7197 GCA_964393915.1 uncultured Prolixibacteraceae bacterium | reverse complement strand
ACCAGTCCTTCGTGCACATGTTGGTGCATGATACCTTCTGTAATCGTAAATCGTCGCATCTCATTGCGCAGCTTTTCGGCCTTTTCATGTTTGTCATGAATGCGCAGATAGCAGTAAACCAATGTATTCACATAAAGCCCTTTCCCGATTACCCATTGTTCATCACGCCAGTCGCTTGTAGGTTGTTGCGCAACAAGGCTACGGTCTGTTGGACTTTGATAATCCATCCAGGTCAGGGCTTTTTCAACGGCTGAGTGGAGAAAGTCAGATTCACCGGTAATTTTTCTGAAAATTCCAGTAGCCAGTAAAAAGAGGGGGGTAGTATCACTGGCGCCCCGGTCGTCGGGGTCATGTACCAGCGATGTAATATGGCCATGTTCTGTCTGGTTGGCAGCCAGTGTTATCAATACCTTTCTGATGCTATCAAGCAGTTTTTCATTTCCTGAAACGGCAATCCCTAAAATAGAAATCATCAAATCGCGGGTGTAAGGTTCAGGGTATCCCCAGCCTGAAGTGCGCGGAAGTCCGTGAAATGGGCCATGTGCGTTGTGAAGCAGTACCTCGAGAGCGGCTTTACTGGCTTGTTCAATCTCTTTTCCGTTTTTGGTTTGCATGACGTTATCTGTATTATCCTTCATAAAGCCGAAGCCTGTTTTTAAGCATAATAATTTCATTCTGAAGGTTTTCTATTCGCTTCAATAAATAGGTTATTGTCTCAATCCCTTCGAGGTTAATATCCAGATCATAATGGAAATGGACAAATTTTTCAAGCTGAGGAAGCTGCTCCTTTTCAACAAAGTGTTTTGACTCGATGGTGCTGATCTTTATTAATCCATTTTGCTGCAACAGGTTAATAAATGAAATTTCAATATTGTGGTAAACACAGAATTCATTTACCGCTATTAAATCATCTATTCGCTTTGTTTCCATAATAGTAATTTATGATTTTGATAATTCAGCAAACAGGCTTTTCTGCCTTTCAGTTAAATTGGTCGGGATTTTAACCGTATAGGTTACGTATAAGTCTCCGAACTGCCCATCGTTTTTATAAACAGGAAATCCTTTCCCTTTTAGTTTTACCTTGCTTCCATTCTGTGTTTCGGGCTTTACTTTTAGTTTCACTTTTCCGCTCAGGGTATCCAAAGTTATTTCACCACCCAACACCGCTGTGTATAAATCTAAATCAACATCAGTGTATAAATCATTTCCCAGTCTTTTGATGCCGGGATGATTGGCTATTGAAAATGTAATATACAAATCACCGTTCGGCCCGCCATTTATTCCCGGGCCCCCATGCCCTGCGATTTTTATGGTTTGTCCGTTTTCAATGCCGGCAGGGATGGTTATTCTTATGTTTTTGCCATTTACGGAAAGGGTTTGTTTGTGGGTTTTAAAAGCATCTGTAAGGTTGAGCTGTAATTGTGCGTTATAATCCTCTCCTCTGAATTTTACCTGCCTGCTTCTGCCGGCATTTGCTGAACCACCAAACATGGATTCGAAGAAATCGGAAAAATCCCTGCCGGATTGTGTCCGGGAGTAATTTTTCTGGCCACTAAAATCCGAAGATTCCTGATACTGTTTTGCATTTTCAAACTGTTCGGCATGTTGCCAGTCTTTCCCGTATTTGTCGTATTTTTTTCGTTTTTCAGGATCACTAAGTACTTCATTGGCTTCATTGATTTGCTGAAAGTTATTTTTCGCATCTGCATCATTGGGATTCAGATCGGGGTGATATTTTCTGGCCAATTTACGGTAGGCCAATTTAATGTCGCTTGCAGTGGCCTTTTTGTCTATACCTAATATTTTGTAATAATCAATGAAGTTCATTTGTCATTTTATTTAAGGCAGGTTTCGCGCCCAATTCCCAATGCGGCACCGGTAACGACGACACTTTGTTTCTGTTCTTTTCGGGATTTCCCCGTTTAATATTTGTTCCGTATATTTTATATCAATGTATTCCCAATTTCTCGTTTATAATCTGTACAAACCGTTTGGCAACCACCCGGTAGTCGAAATTTGCCACAACGCGTTCCCGTCCGGCCTTACCCATTCTATCACGCAATTCTTCATCTTTCATCAGAAGCTGCATGTACTTTGCAATATCCTGCACATCTGCCCTGTAATCCACGGTCCGAGGTTTTTTGAATTTCACTTTATGATTATCTTCAAAGCCTGATTCTTCTCCCAATATAACTTCGTTCACCTCAATTTTCTTTGCAACTCCAGCCAGATAGGCAGTTTCTTTATGAACAAGCGTATCGAGCATACCCATGGCTTTAATACTGAGAACCGGTTTTCCGCAGGCGCCGGCTTCTACCTGTGGCATTCCAAATCCCTCCAGTCGTGATGGTGCTGCATAAATATCGCAGGCACCAAACAGGTATGGCATAAAAGTGCGGGAAATTTTATTCGTGGTATAAACGACATTTTTTTCTATACCAAGATGCGTTGCCATTTCCAGATCGAGTAAATTTTGAGCTTTGGTGCGTGGTTGAGGCCATACTTTACACACGTATTTCCAGTCGGGCGCTTTAGCATCAAGAATAGCCAGTGCATGCATTACCTCCTGTGCCCCTTTCGAGGCTGCATCTCCACCAACAGTTAGAATCATTAACTGATCGCGCGAAATACCCAGCGATTCACGTACTGCTAAAATTTTTGGGTCGTTTTTCGGGTATGGAATAAATGAATCCGTATCGCACCCCACAGGCAACACTTCAATCTTGTCGCCATTTATTCCATCACGGACATACATTTCCTTTACCCAGTTTGATGTGACAAGAATCAGTGGAAGGGCATTTAGTACCTCCTGATAGTTTGCAATATAACCATCTGCAACCAACCAGGGAACAGCCTGAATGCCATATCGTTGCGGGTGAAGTATCAGTTGAGGCGTATGGCCCCAGTATCCTACCCCCACAACAACATCTGGTTCAAACCAGCGGTAGTACCACTCTTTCTCCTGAGCCGATTCGAAATGTACGGCATGTGCATCAACACCCAGGCCGAGCAGACCTTTGTATAACAGATCACCCTGGGTCGCAAGCCCTCCGGGCGATGGGGGGTAATCATACAATACCAGTACCTTCATAATAAGTGATTTTTCGATTGAGCTAACCATTCATTTGCCAGATATGAGTCGCTGAAATGCCAGAAAGCTTCCTTTTTAGGGGTAATTTTTGCTTCCCAGCTATCAGGACTAAATCCATATGTATCGGTTATAATGCTGTATTTTCTCAGCCATATGTGCTTTGTAAGTGTCCGGCATATATCGGCATTGGCAATCGGTTGCGGAAGGTATTGCCTGTTTCCGTCTTCGTATGCAAAAGTGCGGAGTTCGGTTGCCGAAATTTTCCCGGATTGCCAAAGTGATAATACAGCCTTGCCTGTTTCCTCATGCCGCAGATGTTTCGTGTACTCTCCGTTAGGACTATGGGTTATCACCAGGTCAAAATGCCTCTCCGGCAACAGGTTCAGAATAGTGCGCTCAACCTCTTCTTCTGCCAAAGGTTCCTGTTCCGGGCCATCGTCCAGGTTGCCCATAATCCCTTCGGCCCTCAGAATCTTTAATGCCTCGTAGAATTTCCCGGAGCGGTCCTTATCTTCTGAGCGGCACAAACAAACTATAAAACAACTCCACTGCGGATGGCTGAGTATAGTACCCCCCGCCCACAGGGTTTCATCATCGGGATGCGCAACTATTATGGCAACAGTTTTCCTCCGGCGTTCCAACTGCTTACTCTTTTCTATAGTTTTTACAATCATCTGCGATAAAATATCTCGTTATTCTCTTTGAAAGTCCTATTGGATATTTTCTGTCTGGGACGGTCTGTATTTTTTTGCATTTGCATGGTTAATCTGGCCATAAGGTAGCTTATTGTCGATTCGGCTCCCTGATTAATATTTACATGTTTTTCTTCCAGCCCATCGTAGCAACCGCCTGTGCACGGGTTATAAATAATCTGTTTCAGCCGGTTATTTCCTAAAAACCAGTTAAATGCTGTTTCCATTTCAGCCAGGTATTCATCGTCGTGAAAAGCATGGTAAAACTTGCTTAATGTCATCATGGTATATGCAACATCAATAGGCTGTTCGCCGAATTGCCCGGAATCCTCTCCCTTTTTAAGCCATTTTTTGTTCGATATTACTTCTATGCCATTTTCATTGAAAGTTTTTGATAACAGAAAAGCCAGCGATGATTTGGCTATGTTTTTATAAATATTATCACGTGTTATCAGCCAGGCATATAACATCGCTTCGGGCAGAATGCTGTTGGCATAGGTCAGATACCCTTCGAACCATTGCCAATCGGGTGATGATTCATGTTTGTACATCTGGGCCAACCGATTGGCAAATATTTTCAGCAGTCCCAGATTTTGCGGATTATCAGCTATGCTGTTGTGGTAA
Source organism: uncultured Prolixibacteraceae bacterium (assembly GCA_964393915.1). Classification (GTDB taxonomy): domain Bacteria; phylum Bacteroidota; class Bacteroidia; order Bacteroidales; family Prolixibacteraceae; genus UBA1413. The sequence goes on along the minus strand of CAYMXK010000245.1, from coordinate 2,790 downwards.
TAGATTCCTTTAATTGCGAATGCCATTGCCCGGGATGAATAAACTTCATCAATAATTTGCACTGATTTTTTAAAGACTTCTTCGGCCTCCATGATCAGTTGAGAGGGCAAAAGATTCGATATGGAAATCATATATCCCAACGCCCATAAAGCCCTCCCGTTGGAGTCGTCCAGGTTTACGGTGTTGTTCTGCTCTGTAAATTCCAGTTCTTCATCCACATAATTTAGAAAGCGTCCACCCGGTTGCTGACAAAATTTTATAAAACGGAAATATTTTCGGATGTATGCGACAACCTCCTCGTTGCCAGTTTGCTGATAATACATACACATGGCTACCAACGCTCTGGCATTGTCGTCAAGGGTATAACCGGTGCTGAAATCCGGCTGGTTAATTTTGGCGAATTGAATGATACCGGTTTCGGTAGTCAGGTTTTTCAGGTGGTCAAGATTTATGTCAGGCAGATCATATTGAATGGTAATTTCACCATCGCTCATGTTCTCAAATGATTTTGCGTGGGCAATGGCAGCATTTTCCCATGCTGTGGTAACAATTTTTTGCAGGGTGTTAACCCTTAAATGAGTTATTCGTTCTTCATCGCAAAGCAGGCTGATTACGCTGTCGGCCAATTGGGTGGAGTTACCAAATTCAAAGATCATTCCTGTATCGTCTGTTAGCATTTCTTTGGCATGAGGTATGGGGGTAGAAATGATTGGACAGCCACAACTGGCTGCATAAACAAAAGTACCCGATACGGCCTGATTGGGATCGTTGGAGGTGAAAAGGTAAATATCGGTTAGTTGCAAATATTCGAGCAACTCCTTTGTCGGCAAAAAGCTGTTGATAAAAACTACATGATCGCTGAGAGATAATTGTTCTACTTTTTGCAAAAGGCTTTCGCGGTATTTCTCACCCTCTTCTTTTATAACCTCAGGATGGGTTTTTCCTATAACCAGGAATATTACCTCAGGAATTGCCGCAGCGATAGATGGCAAAGCTTTGATAGTGGTTTCGATGCTCTTGCCTGAACTTAACAGTCCAAATGTAGTGAGTACCTTACGGCCCGTGAGTCCATATTTCGCTTTCAGGAATTGTTCGCTCAAGTGGGGTACCAAATGGGTCCCGTGTGGAATAACTGAAATTTTTTGTTGTGGAATACCATAACTGCCGGTTAAAATTTCTGCTGAGGATTGTGTCATTACGATAACCGATTTGCATGCATCTGCGATATGGTTGACTTTTTGTTTCCACAACTCATCAGGATTAGGAAGTACCGTATGAAAAACAATAATTACAGGTGTAACAAGGCCAGAGAGGAATTCTTGAAAGGCCTGATCCTGTTTCCTGAAAAGTCCAAATTCGTGCTGAATCAGAACCAGTTTAACAGCAGTATCGTCATTGATGGTTGCCGCCATTTTTTTGTATTCCACAGGCTCAGATGTATTTAGTACATATTTTACTTCTTCGGGATAATTGTAATCTGAACCAGCCGGTTCTAAAGCGCATACTTTAATTGCCAGTGAACTGCTGAATTTATTTTTAACTGATCTTATCAGATCATACGAATAGGTTGCGATTCCACAAGCCCTTGGAGGATAGGAGGTAACGAATAATATTTCGGATTTATTTTTTACATCTGCTTCTTGAATGGCTTTCTTTTTATTTTCATGCATAATAACTGATTTTGCGGTTCTATGCAATGCTGAAAGCTCCTTCCGAAACATAAAAAAATCGTTATATCCTTGTGAAACGGTTGCTTTTTCCATTGCATTTCATTTTAGTTAATAATCTGTCACACTATATATATTTTTTTATTTTTTTGAAAATCGGCTTAATCTCAATCAGTGGCGATGGCGGCATTGTGTCGCCCAAAAGAAATCCATAAGGCTTTAAAGGCTCTATATTGTCGCACATGAGTTTAATGATAGCAAGCAAGGGAATGGAGAGGAACATCCCGGGAATACCCCATATAGCATGGCCTATGAAAACTGCCAGCAACGAAAACAATGCATTGATTTTTACTTTAGATGAAACTATGATGGGGACTATATAATTATTGTCAATCAACTGAATGATATAGTAAACAATTAAGACATGAATGGCAGACCAGGCAGAAGGTTTGGTGGCCAATGCTACCATCATGGGCAAAGTTACCCCCAAAGCTCCGCCAATATAGGGAATGAGGTTTAATAATGCTCCCAGTATGCCGAGCAGAACTGCATATTCAATTCCAAGTATAAAAAGCCCGATTGTATTTAAAACAGCTACGATAACTGTTTCAATAACCAATCCTATCAGGTAACGTTGTACCACAGTTTTGGTCTGCAAAATCATTTCAGTCACCTTGCTTTGATGATCTATTCCGAAGAGTTTATGAATAAAATCGAGCAGAAGGGGTTGGTAATAGAGGATCATGAAAACATATACGGGAACTAAAAATATCAAAACCAACATTCCACCTAAAGAAACAATTGTTTTCCCGATGGCAGTACCGCTAATAAGTTCATCTTTAGTGCTGGCAATCCAGGCATTTATTTTGTATGTGCTGATATCGAAATATCCCGAAGCCCATGAAATGGCGTGGTTCAACGCCTCAGTAAATTTATCGGCCAATGAAGGTAGTGATTCGCTGAACCTGCTGATTTGCGAAACCATAAGTGTGGTAAAGGCTGCAATAATGACAATAGATAGCAATAATGTTATGGCAATGGCTAATAACCTGTAAATTCTTATTCGTACCAAAAAATTAACTACCGGGCTAAGTAAAATAGCAATAATAATAGCAAAAACGAA
>CAYMXK010000244.1:0-7223 GCA_964393915.1 uncultured Prolixibacteraceae bacterium | reverse complement strand
TTTTGCCGGCAACCGCGCAAAGACGAAACAGGACAGATGTGCCGGTAATGCCGGTTATCACTGAAGGGATTATCTATTCTTTACCGCGTACAGGAATCCGTGTGATCATAAAGGCCAGACAATCCACTTTTGTCCCGGGCCCTTATGCCGCCTTTGCCGATCAGTTGCTGGGCATACGTGATGTAAAAATGCAGCCGCATACACTCTGGGAGATTGAAGATGTGCAATTCGAAACCTTTGCCGAGCCTGATCCATTACATGCCTATAAAGCCACAGGGGGTGCAGCGTTCCTGCAATTAACCCCTTCGGGCATACTTGCCGGCATAAATAGTGTGAGCGAACCGGGGAAAGGGGGGACCACCTTTTCAAACTCTTTTGCCCTTGTCAACAAAGCTCCGGAGCTCCGGTTCAATACCCTTATTGACAATCCCGGACTTACTGGCCGTACTGCTGCTGACCAGCGGGCGGTGCAGGCTGCCAACCGGATTCTCCGGGCCCGGAGCGTACGATTTGATATTGCTGCCGGTCAACTGGATGAGTTTCACCCAGATGGCGGAGCATACCAGCGAAGCATGCAGGAGTTGCACGACATGGAAAATGAACTTCTTTCCTTATTTATCGGTAAATCAGCCACCGAAAGCTATACCTTCGCCTTCGATTATATGCCCCAGTCTTCGGTGCGGGGTGAAGTTATATTCAGGTTCGATGATAACCGCGGGTTCCTGCCTAAATCTGATCTTAGCGGTAAACCTGTCATGATTGATGTGGAAAGGGACGAAGAATTAGCCTCAAAGATCGCCGCCGTAAAAGGGGAGCCTGGACTGCAGACCGGATCTACAGGGGTATTTTACCGTCAGCCAGGTTTGGCAGATATACGTATTTCCCGTGAACTGACGGTTATCGCTACCGGCCGTGCCACCATTGCGCAGTTTGGGGAAGTTTTGCCATTGCCCGGCGGTTTGCTTGACGGAAACTATTCAATTGACCTGCATCCGGAAACCGGTGCAATTAAAACCATTATAAGAAAGTAAATTCAACGCAGCCGACGGATACATCCTAACAATTCGGCTGGCTTACATAACCAAATAATTAATTCAATATGGATCAAATGAAAAAAACGCTTCGCGATTCGGCGGTGTTGCGCTGGGTGGTGCTTGTCCTTATCTCCTCTCTGATGTTCAGTACCTATTGGTTCCAGGATTTCTTTTCGGGCCTGAAGGGGCTGATGGAAAGCCAGATGGGTTTTACCAGTGAAGAATACGGGAGACTTATTGGCTTTACAACAATAGCCAACATCTTCGGTATGATCATTGTCGGTGGGATCGTTCTTGACAAATGGGGTATCAGGATTGCCGGACTGCTCTTCGGAGGTCTTGCAACGGCCGGGGCCGCCCTGGTTGCTATGGGAGCCAGCGGCTTCTTTGGTGATGACAAATCAACGCAGCTGACGGTAATGATTATCGGCCGTATCCTGTTCGGATCGGGACTCGAAGTGGTTTGTGTGGTTTCTACCCGGACGGTGATCAAATGGTTCAAAGGCTACGAGCTGGCCCTGGCAATGGCTATCAACGTGGGATTCGGGCGACTGGGATCGGCACTCGGGATAGCCGTATCTACCGATATAGGCGCAGGTGTTGTTCAGCCCGCAGTAACTTTTGCCGCTACATTGATCGGATTGTCGATGATTATGTTTTTGGTATATCTGATCTTCGACGTTAAAATTGACAAGCAAACCAAAGCTTCCCGGGCACCAGGTGCAGCCTCCGTCGCCGATGAGGACTTCCGCTTCAGTGACCTGGTGAAACTGGCAAAGAACAGTTCTTTCCTTTATATTACACTGCTGTGCGTTACTTTTTATGCCGCGGTGTTTCCTTTTATGCAATATGCCCCCGACCTGCTGGTCAACAAATTCGGATTTTCTTACGATCTTCCTGATGGGCAGGGAAATCTCTACCTGTTTGGAAGTGCAGCCCTCGGAAATGGAGCCGTTTATGTTGGTCTCTTTATATTTGGACTTGCCTTTTCGATGATCCCTTCGAAACAAAAAACGATGACGGCTAGTATTGTCAGCTTCCTGGCCATATTCCTTCTCTTCTCCTTCGCTATTTCTGTTCTTTGGGAAGATACCCTTTCCATTTGGCTGAAGAACGGTCCGAAAACCGCGAGTCTTATTCCTCTGGGAACCATTCTCTTTACTCCGATTTTCGGTAATTATGTCGACAAGAAAGGGAAGGCGGCTTCCTTGATGATACTCGGGTCGTTTCTGATCATTTTTGCACACCTGGCATTGTCGATATTTAATACCATTTTGCTGGCTTACATCGGACTTGTTGCCCTCGGAATTGCCTTTTCGCTTGTGCCAGCCGCCATGTGGCCTTCAGTGGCCAAGATAGTTCCTGAAAGCAGGCTGGGAACGGCATATGCCTCCATGTTTACCGTTCAGAACTGGGGATTGGGAGCATTCTTCTATGGCATTGGTGCTGTGTTGGATTATACCAACAAAGGCAATCTGGAAGCCATCAGGGCAGGTGAAATGATGTATGACTATACCATTCCCATATTGATGCTCGTGATGTGCGGAATTATTTCCATATTTCTGGCCTATCTCCTGAAAAAGGCAGACAAACGGCAGCGCTTTGGTTTGGAACTTCCATCCGGAGTAGTACCCGATTAATTTAAAAACAATTAAAAACATAGTATGTCAAAAACAATTATTGAATTACAGCCCCAAAAATTATGGGGGATATTTCACGAAATGACGCAGATACCCCGCCCCTCGAAACACGAGGAGCAGATTCAGGCCTGGGCCTATAACTTTGGCACTAACCTGGGCCTCGAAACCATGCGTGATGAGGCAGGCAACATCATCATCCGGAAACCGGCCACACCCGGATGGGAAGATCGCAAAGGCGTTATCCTGCAGGCGCACCTTGATATGGTGCCCCAGAAAAACAGCGACAAAGCTCATGATTTCGCTGCCGATCCTATCGAAACCATCGTCGACGGGGAATGGGTGAAGGCCAACGGAACTACCCTGGGGGCCGATAATGGAATCGGGGTTTCCTCCATCATGGCAGTGCTTGCCTCTACCGATATTGAACACGGACCCCTTGAGGCCCTTCTCACTGCCACAGAAGAAACCGGCATGGATGGCGCCAACGGCCTTGAGGCTGGTCTTCTGCAGGGGGAAATTCTTATTAATACAGATTCTGAAGATGAGGGTGAACTCTATGTGGGTTGCGCTGGCGGTGAGGACTGCAACGCTAAGTTCAAATACCGGGAAAAGAAAACTCCGAAAGGATATGTGGGATGCAAACTGAGCATCACAGGTCTCCGGGGTGGCCACTCCGGAATTGATATCCCGCTCGGAAGGGGCAACGCCATTAAAATTTTCTTCCGTATCCTCAATGAAGTAGCCTGTGGGTTGAAAGTCCGTCTCTCTTCCATCGACGGCGGAAGCCTAAGGAATGCAATCCCCCGCGAAGCTTTTGGCATTCTGGCCATCAGAAAAGGCAAGGTGAGCGATTTTCTGGCTGTAGTGGATGAACTCGCCGGAGTCATCAAGCAAGAGTTGGAAGCTACAGAGCCTAACCTTACGATTTCCATTGAGGAAATTGATAAACCTGGTTTCGTAATGGACAAATTCACGCAAAAAAACCTTACCAGGGCAATTGTGGCTGTTCCCAACGGGGTGATCCGCATGAGCGATTCTATGCCCGGGTTGGTTGAAACATCTACTAACCTGGCTATTACCCGGTCAGACATCAAAAAGAAGACGGTAAGTATTGCCTGTCTTATGCGCAGTTCGGTCGATTCTGCCAAACTGGAACTTGGTAACCGTTTGTATGCTGTCTTTTCACTGGCTGGTGCCAAAGTGAAATTTTCAGGTTCCTACCCCGGATGGAAACCAAATATGGACTCAGCTATATTGAAAACCATGCAGGAAGTCTACAACGGCAAATTTGGCCGGATACCTGAGATCAAAGCGATTCATGCAGGTCTCGAATGTGGCATCCTCGGAGGAAAATATCCACATTGGGACATGATTTCCTTTGGTCCTACCATCCGCTTTCCGCATTCACCCGACGAAAAAGTCAATATCGGTTCGGTACAAATGTTCTGGGATTATCTGTTGGAAACACTTAAAAATGTTCCGGTAAAATAAATATGCCAGTTTGCTGATTTGCAGGATAATTAAACCGAAAAGGCTGCTCTGAAAGTTGCTACCCTGGGATCCATCATTAGGAAAGGTAAACCCAGCCCCCTGTTAACCTGATTATCAGGAGGCAGGAGGGATGGAGCATCCGGGGGTATCATATTGAGGGCAGCCTTTTTGCTGTTCTATGTAAACAGAGTTTTAATATTTGAGGAATTAAGTGGTGCTAACTTATTTAAGTGATGGTTAATGGTTATTTTTGTATCGTTATCGTGTAGCTGAAATGAAGAGATTAGGTGAACGGATCAGAAGGAAGCGCGAAAGTTTGCAAATGCAACTCAGCGAGCTGTCCAGGAGAGTAGGGGTAACCCCAAGCGCTCTTTCACAGATTGAGAATGCAAAGGCTTTTCCTTCGATTGTGACGCTGAAGTCGATTGCCGAATCGCTGTACACTACCGTTGGTGAACTGATAGGGGAGAATGAAACATTGAACAACAATCCACTGATCAGGAGCGACGAGAAAAAGTTTGTGAAGACAAATGCAAGCGGCACCAGGCAGTATCTTTTATCGCACCACGATCAGTTAAAACAGATGGAGACGTACCTTCTGGAGTTTAAACCGGGAGCCGACAGCCAGGATTTTTTTCAGGAACATCCGGGTCAGGAGTTCTGCTACCTGCTGAAAGGTGAGTTATTGGTAACTTTAGAAGATAAAACTATCCGGATGATGGCGGGAGACAGTTTATACTATAACTCAGCGAGGTTTCACAAGGCCAGAAACGATGGAAGTGAGCAGGCTGAGTTGCTGTGGATAACCACACCTTAAGTTTTAAGTGAAAATTTTTTTTGCGGGGTTCATTAAGTGGAGTTTAATAAATTAATTTTAAGTTAAGTTTAGTCAGGATATATCCGGTTTCATATCCGGAACAATTTTAGAAAACAGAAAAAGAACCATCAATCATTAGTGCATCATGAAATCAGAAACATTAGAAATTATCAGGAAACGGGGGATTGAAATTCCGGAGGAGATTCAAAATCTTCTGGAGACCGCTCCCCGAGTGCAGCACTTTAACACCCCTTCAGAATTAAAGGTAGCGGCTTTGGGGGGCCCGGGAAATTCAACATTTGAAGTAAAATACGATATTCCCGGGAAAGGGGAATATACAGAAGTCGTTGTTCACCGTGTGGAGAATGGAATTTCTGCCAATTATACAGAAGCCTACATGCGTCGCCGCGATCCTGATACCATGCTGATAGCCGATAACAATCCGACAGATAAGAAGCGATTCAGTGATGTATACGGTTATGACTTTTCGGAATTGCGCGATGAGACCATCGTATGGCTTGCCGGACAGGAACTGGCCACATTTTTCTATTATGCCGGCCAGTATCCGGTAGGATCAGGGGGTATGGTAATTGCTCCCGCAAATGCAGGTTTCTTTGCATTTGGTCTCGCTCTGCTGCAGAAAATGTTATCTGCAGAAGAATTGCCCGAAGGATTTAAGGTTGAATCCATTATATATGTGGCGCCACCTTTCCGCCATACCCATTTCAACGGAAAGCAAAAAGTAGTGCACAACCGCACAGGAAAGATCCACGAATTGTTTTCCTACAATTTATATCCCGGGCCAAGTGCCAAAAAAGGATTGTACGGCGTTCTGCTGGGCAAGGGTGAAAATGAAGGGTGGATTACTGCTCACTGTTCTACGGTGCAGGTAACCAGTCCATACGACAATATTACCACATTTATGCACGAGGGTGCCAGTGGAGGAGGAAAAAGTGAGATGAACCAGCACCTTATCCGTGAACCGGATGGCCAGGTGTTGTTGGGCACCAATACCATCACCGGAGAGTCGAGGTTGCTGCATATACCTATATTTTCATCTTTCAGGCCGGTGACCGACGATATGGCGCTTTGCCATCCGTCTTACCAGAAGAAAAACGGGAAGCTCACAGTTATGGATGCTGAAAATGCCTGGTTTATCAGGGTCGATGGTATCCATCACTATGGTGACGATCCTTTTTTGGAGAAGATGACCATCCAGCCCGAAGAGCCGGTATTGTTCCTGAATGTTGATACGAAACCCGACGGTATTGCGCTGGTATGGAAACACATCGAGGATGAGCCCGGCAAGAAATGCCCCAACCCGAGGGTTATCCTTCCCCGGCGTATCGTTCCGGGTGTTATCGACACTCCCGTTACAGTGGATGTTCGCAGTTTCGGAGTTCGCACTCCTCCCTGTTCGATGGAAAACCCAACATATGGAATTGCAGGCTTGTTTCATATTTTGCCACCGGCCCTTGCCTGGTTGTGGAGGCTTGCCAGTCCGCGCGGATTTGCCAATCCCAGCATCGTCGACAGCGGCAACATGGAAAGCGAGGGCGTAGGTTCCTACTGGCCGTTTGCTACCGGATCGAAGGTGCGTCATGCCAATCTTCTGCTCGAGCAGATTATCAGTACGCCCCGCGTAAGATATACACTTACTCCCAATCAGCATGTCGGGGTTTGGAAAGTTGGATTTAAGCCGCAGCTGATGATGAGAGAATACCTCACCCGCCGTGGAAATGCCAAGCTGCGCACCGACCAGTATCAGCCGGCCCGATGCCCTATTCTTGGCTATGAGCTCAACTACCTTACCATCGAAGGGGCAAAAATCCCTTCGCGGTTCCTGAAAGTATACCGCCAGAAGGAGGTGGGCGAGGAGGGTTACGATGCCGGTGCCAGGATGCTCTACGACTTCTTCAGGAAGGAGCTGGCCAAATACCTTACACCTGATCTCCTGCCGCTGGGTCGACAGATTATCGAAGCCTGCCTTGACGGCAAATCGGTTGAAGAGTACAATAATCTGTTGCCTATGGATTATCAGTACCGGTTTAGCCAGGCAAACAGCAGTGACCGGGTATTAGTATAAAATATAAAAAAAGTTGCATCAGTCCCGGATTCGTCCGTGATAGTAATTTTAGCAAATTGATTCAAACATTTTTTTGAGGGATTGATGTGGGAGGAGCCAGATTTGGCTCCTCCGTTTTTTGATATACTTTTGCACTGTTCAAAACGGTGGCATTG
>CAYMXK010000243.1:0-7307 GCA_964393915.1 uncultured Prolixibacteraceae bacterium | reverse complement strand
TCCATTTCCAGCGAATCAGTATCCGATTCCAGTTCAAATTCAACACTTTCAAGTATAAAGTGACCGCTGGTAAAACTGACGTTATTAGCGGCAACGCTGGCATTTTTAAGAGTGACCCCCGAAGTAACCGGTTTAAATTCCAGTCGCAGGGTAGGCTCGCCTGAATTGTCCTTTTCACATGAAGTTAATGCAACCAGCGCAATGCTGATTAATCCAAAAAAAAATCTCCTTGTTATCATTCTTTCTTATTTATAAGTTTGCAAAATCAAATTTTAATTAATATCCCTATCCTGAGGGTACAATTTTTATGCCGTTCACCAGACTGTACAACATGATTATTGATATACAATATATTACAAAATCCGATCGCTGGCACTAATCTTTCAGAATGATAAATTTTTCTCATACTGATAAGCTCATCCTTTAATTTCTATTGAACAGGTGACTGGGAGTCACCAGCTCAATATTTAGTGTCCGTTCAGCTATATTTTTATTGAGCAGGTGACTGGGAGTCACCAGCTCAATTAACTGGGAGTCACCAGCTCAATATTTAATTCTTTAAATGTGTGAATAATGTAACTCTTTATCTTAATAATGTAACAAATGAGGGGATTTTGTCAAGTATCTTTGGGTTATATAAATATTAAAAAAATCACAAAATGAAAAGAACCATTTATTTCTTAATCGTAGTCGTCTTTACCCTGAGTGCAACGATGGCATTTGCAAATGTATCGGATAGCAATTCTGAAGCGGTAAAATCGGCTGTTCCCGTGAAAACGGAAAACAAACTTTCTGATGAAGAAATTGACACGATGACAAAACGCATTGAAGAAATCCGCACAATGGATAAAAGCGACCTTACAAGTGCGGAAAAGAGTGAGCTGAAGAGTGAGCTGAAGGAAATGAAAGAAAATGTAAAGAAAGCAGGCGGAACGATTTACATAGGAGGTGCAACGCTTCTCTTGATTATCATCCTGGTTCTCTTGTTGGTTTAATCAGGGAAGAATAAAGGTTGAGGCTGTCTCCATAAGTGCAAGGTATTTTGAACTTACTAACATATGTAGGTTCAAAATCCTTAATCACTTTTGGGATGGCTTCGCCCTTTTACATTTTTCCGATAATTTGCTACACCTGCATGAGAATAAAATAACCTCGCAAATCCGGAAAACTTTCACAAAAAATATTGCAGGAACAATTGACAGATTTAAGGGGGCATAGAATGAAAATGCCCACCTGGCTAACTATGGAAAAACATGGCAGGAATTCATTTAATTGTAAATCTTTTGAATACATCTCCGATAATCCTGTCTGCCCGAAGGTTGTTATTCATCTGCTTGATGGCGACCCTGTCATTTAACGAAGTTTTATCTCAGGATTATTTTCAGCAGGAAGTAAATTTTGAAATAGATGTTACGCTCAACGACAGGCTCCATGAACTTTATGCATTTGAAAAAGTAGAATACATCAATAATTCTCCAGATTCGCTTCACTTTATTTATTTTCATTTGTGGCCAAACGCCTATTCCGATAACAATACCCAACTGGCCAGACAGCTATTCCGGGTGAACGGTAAATCAAAGTTGTTCAATGATCCGGAGTTGAGAGGGTTCATCGATTCACTCGACTTTAACGTAAACGGCAGCCCGGTTGAATGGAACATTTTGCCTGGTCAGGCCGACGTTTGCCGGATTGAACTGAACGAACCGCTGAAACCCGGCGACACTATTCAAATTACAACACCCTTCCGGGTAAAAATACCCAAAGGCGTAACATCCAGATTAGGTCACATAAAGGAATCCTATCAAATATCACAGTGGTATCCCAAACCGGCAGTATATGATCAGGATGGCTGGCATCAAATGTCTTATCTTGATCAGGGTGAGTTTTATTCTGAATTCGGTCGTTTTGATGTCAGGATAACACTACCCGAAAATTACATTGTGGGGGCAACCGGAAACCTGCAAAACCAACAGGAAATTGAAAAGCTCGAAATACTGGCTGCCGACACCTCATGGCTAAAATCTTCACATATTGGGGAAGCAAGATTTCCGGCTTCGTCGGAACAAATGAAAACACTTCAATATATTGCAGTTAATGTTCATGATTTTGCCTGGTTTGCCGATAAGCGGTTTAATGTATTGACGGGGAAAGTAATACTTCCCGGCTCGGGTAGGGAAATAACCACCCGGGTGATGTTTACCAACAGGCAGTCAAATCTCTGGAAATATTCACTGAATTATGTGAATGATGCAATATTATGGGCGTCAAAGATCACAGGTGATTATCCCTATGATAGTTTCACGGCAGTACAAAGTGCCCTGAGTGCAGGTTATGGAATGGAATACCCGGGCATAACGGTGATTGGTCTTGCCGATGATGCTTACTCTCTTGATGAAGTGCTTGCCCACGAGATTCTTCACAACTGGTTCTATGGGGCACTGGCATCCAATGAGCGGGAGTATCCGTTTATGGATGAAGGCATAACCAGTGCATACACAGCCCGGTATATGAAGGAAAAATATCCCTTGAAAAAACTGTGGCAGGTCTATTTTAAGAATTGGAAAATGGCCCGTTTTTTAAACATTGACCATTTGCCTGTGGAGCGGATGCAGGAACTGGAATGGCTTGTACAGGCCCGTCTTAACCTTGAACAGCCAATTGACCTGCCGGCCGCCGGATACAGCGATTTAAACTATGCACTTATCCTCTATAGTAAAGCAGCTATTGCCTTCAATTATCTGAGGGCATATCTCGGTGATCCGATTTTTGATGCTGCAATGCGTGAATATTACCACAACTGGATCTTCAGGCATCCCCGTCCAAATGATTTGCGCAATGAAATTGAAAACTTTACAGGCAAAGATTTAACCTGGTTCTTTGATGATTTAATTGGAACAACCAGGCGTCTGGACTATAAAATGGTTCGCATGAAGAATCAGAAACTGCTTATTAAAAACAGGGGGGAGTTGTCATCACCATTAGTAATCGCCGGCCTGACCGGAGATTCAATTTTTTTCGAAAGATGGGTGGATGGCTTTGAGGGACGGAAATGGATTGAACTGCCCGAAGGGGATTATGCAGAAATAAAAATCGACCCCGGACATATCATGCCTGAGATTTCAAGGATGAACAACAATATCAAAAAAACCGGATTCTTTCCCAGGGCTGATCCCATTCAGACTCAACTTCTCTTTTCCATTGATGATCCCGAAAAACACACGCTTATGTATCTTCCGGCATTGAACTGGACGCGGGAAAACGGGTTAATGGCGGGTTTGGCGCTCCATAACGGCTTCATTATCCCCAAACCCTTCGAATATTTTGTTATGCCGTTTTATGCATTCGGAAATCAGGATCTTGCAGGATTTGGCAGGGTTATATACAACATTACACCCTACGATAAAGTTATCCGGATGGCATCAATCTCTTTGGAAGGAACACAATTTGGCGCACCGGGCAATCAAAACTATCAAAAGGTAAAAACCGGTATCGAATTGTATTTCAGAAACCGGACCATGACTTCGCCATTATCTCAAAAAATTTTTGGAAATTACATAGCTGCCTCCAGCCTCTTTCAGATTACTCTGGAGGAGAAGGCAAAAATGAATTCCCATATCCAGATCGGGTACCAGTTGCAGAAACAAAGTATCGTTAATCCATTTGCCCTGCAGGCAATTTTTGAATCGGGAGAATCCTACCAAAAAACTTCGATTGAATTCAATTACAGACTGAGTTATTTTGGCCGGGAAAATGGATTGGATATCCGGCTATTTGGAGGAACCATGCTGAATGAAGATCCGGAAATTTCTCTTTACTCGTTTTCACCCGGCGGAAGAAGTGGCCGGGAGCTATATTTCTTCCAGGGAACGCACCCCGACCGTTTTTCAGTATTTCCGGCTAATTTCTGGTCACGGCAAATGAACCTCTCCGAAGGAGGTCTGGTGTCGCCGGTAAACGATAGCCTTGGTTACAGCCGGTGGCTGGTTTCCCTTTCATTGACAGCAAGTATGCCTGGCAAAGCCAGCCGGTTGCCGGTGAAGCCGTTTGTCAATCTTCTGTTAAACGAGAAAGGCTTTGGGGGAGAAAACGAATCACCCGTATTCTTCGAGGCAGGCTTAAAAACAGGTATTCTGAATATTTTCGAAATTTATGTCCCATTGCTGGTCTCCAATAACATAAATTCCGCCAGCGGATCGTTAAAAAACAGGATTCGTTTTGTTTTCTCCATCGACTCTTTAAGCAGGTTAAATCTGAATTCAAAAAGATTTTAAACTGGTTAAATGTGTGAAAAATGTAACTTTTTCATAAAAAGATGTAATGCTTTTCACTTGAATGATCCTGAACTTTGGTTGGTATTTGGGACAATTTAAATAAAGCAAACCGGATGGATTTTATCAATCGCAAGATTTTCATAACACCGAAAATAACGGTATCTGCAAAAGCCTGGAAGATCCAGGTAGTAATTCCACATGAATTTTTCAGGCGGGACAAGTTGGGAAAAGAGCCTTCAATAATGAACATTTATCAGATACTCAATTGAGAAATATAACTTTAAAACTTTAAAACAATGGGAAACTTACTTTACATTATCGCAGTTATCCTGATTATTGCATGGGCAATCGGCTTTATCGGATACAGCGCTGGCGGAATTATACATGTTCTGCTGGTTATTGCAATTATTGCCATCGTCCTCAGGCTCATTCAGGGCAGAAGGGTATTATAAAGTTTACCGCTTTATAGAAAAAATATGAAGCGCAAACTATAAATTTAAAAAAACTGATCTGAAGACTTTCCTCTATTCTTTATTTATCAGAAAGAATAATTTGCTCCACCAGGATGCAAAAATAATTCTTAAAAATATTGCTTTTCCCTCTGGTCATAAGCCAGCCTGGTAACAAATCCCGCAACACCCTGGTTATTCCATCTTTATGATGATGTCATGAAAAAAATCTATTCATTTACAGAAAATGAGTTTAAACTACGATGTAGAAATTGTTTAATTTTTTTTAAAAATTCATGTTCCATTTTTGCAGGGTTCATGTTATTGTTCTTATGGGCCGGCTTCAGTGCCAGCTCTCAAACCATTACAATTGATGGCAATCCGAATGACTGGAATTATGTCACAAACCTGCCTACTTTCACTCATGTGATCGATGACTGGGGCAAAGGAACCGATAACCAGTTCACGCAAGGGTCAAAAGACTTTATGCTTGCCAAAGACCTACGATGGTCTGTGGGTCAGACATCAAACAAGACCGACATTGCCAATGCTGCGGCGGTAATGATTGGATGCGAACTCTATTTTGCAGGCGACCGGCTTTCCACCAATGGTGATGCAAATATTGGTTTTTGGTTCTTTTTAAATGGAACAGCCCCCCGAATAAATCCGGTAACCGGCGCATATGACTTTTTTCCTGAACACGTGGTAGGCGATATATTGGTAATCGCCGACTTCTCGAAAGGAGGAACAGTGTCAACCATTACTGTTTATAAGTGGGTAGGCACCGGAGGAGCTTTTGGCGGTGGTACATTGGATCTGGTTTCAGATGTTAATGCGAGTGTTGCTCAAAATAATGTATACTCCCACCCAATTCCGACAGGTTGGTCGTATACCACACCCAATTATCCGACTAATGCATTTTTTGAGGGAATGGTTGACCTGTGTGCTTTGAATCTCGACAATTACTGTTTTTCCAGCTTTTTACTGGAAACCAGGAATTCGAATTCAATCAATGCCATGCTGGGCGATTTTGTTGCAGGAAGTTTTGGTGCCAGGCCAACAATTACAGCTACCGGGGGACAAATTTGCGAACCCGGCGGTATGGTTCAGTTATGTGCCGTCAGCTCTGACGCAACCCTTACTTATCAATGGTACACTAATCCTGAATTAACGGCAATGGTTCCTAACGGGGATACAAAATGCATCTCGGTAAATGTAACCTCAACAACCAATTACTGGGTTGTAGCCAAAAACAACCTCAATTGTACCAGTGATGCAGTAATGGTCACTGCCACAGTATTTCCTTCGGCACCTTGCACCATTGATGGCAGTCTGGTGGTTTGCCCTAACGGAGAATTTACCTATATGGGCCCTGCTGAGATGTTATCCTATACCTGGAGTATTTTGGGTAATGCACCTATAGTGGGTGCAGCCAATGCCAGAATGGTTACCATTAAAGCAGGTCAGAATTGCGAAGACTTCACACTCTCCCTCATTTCTGTAAATGCCGGAAATTGTGTAAGCAACTGCTCAATTGTCGTTAATGTGAACGATATTATTAAACCGGTTGCTGCAAATTGTCCTGAGCCACGCGATCTTGGAATAAATCCTGCCGCCGGCACATGGGGTCCCACTACTATACAATGGACCGACAACTGTGGTGTAAAAGAAACTGGTGTAACAACCGGGACAGTGGTTGGTGATAAATGTGGAAGGAGCATAACTCATACCCATTGGGCTGAAGATTATTGCGGGAATCGTGAAACATGCGTAGAAGTTATTACCTGGACGGTTGAATACACCTGTGAAATAGTTGTGGATCTAGAACCCATATTGGGTGTAAATGCAGGTCAGGCAACGGTTTATGTCAAGATTAACGGGGTAGCCGCAACAAACGCATTTACTTATCTGTGGTCCCATAGTGGCGAAACCACACAAACCACATACGAGCTTACATTAAGCGGTGCTCTTGTAACCGTAACGGATGAATTTGGATGTGAAACAACTTGTGTTGTTCCCGAGGCAAATGCCGAGTGTTTACCTTTGATGGCAGAGCTTGGATGTAACCCGGTTGTACCAAACGGAGCAAAGGTTATTGCAGATGCGATAGCATATTATGTATTAGAATACGGAGGTACTTTCACAGTAACTAATCCTGTCATGACAAACCAGACATTAGGTTGCCTCAGCGAGTCAACCTGGACATTCGTGGTTGAGGATGAATTCGGCAATATCGAAGATTGTGAAATTACTTACACCTGGAAAACGGATCTGGTTGCTCCGGTTATTGTTGACATTCCCGACTACCAGCTTGCAGCATGCAACGCTCCCTGGCCGGCATTGCTGACCACCACCTGGACCGACAACTGCGGTGTGAACGGACAAACCAGCGGAAGCCTCAATTCAAATGCCGGCGTGAACGTGATCGTCGGTGCCTGCATCGAGACACGCCTCTACACCTTCACGGCAACCGATGATTGCGGCAACACCGCAACTCAAACGGTAACCGTAAGCCGCAAAAACGACACTACAGCTCCGGTTATTGTTGACATTCCCGACTACCAGCTTGCAGCATGCAACGCTCCCT
>CAYMXK010000242.1:0-7341 GCA_964393915.1 uncultured Prolixibacteraceae bacterium | reverse complement strand
CCACGGTAATTTTCCTGAATTCTGCATTTTTATCACCGGGAAACAGATCAACATAAGAAATGGTCTTTCCGCTTTCCTGCTTCTCTTCTATAAACTTAAAAGTATAACCTTCACGGTAAATATTGAAAATAACTGAGGGATCAATCCCACCCTGGCTTTCGTCGCCTGCATTTGTAATCATTACCTGGTTGGCACCCTCCATAAAATTCCACACAGTTTTCCCATCAGAAAATACCTGCATGCCCAAATCGGGTAAGTGCACCTGGTACTTTTTACCTTTTAGTAACAACGATCCGCTGTTTTGCTCCCTGAGATTCATCTGCACATTCTCCATGGTAAAAACAAAATTAGCAGACAGACTTTGGTAAGATTGCATCTTCTTACTTGTTTGCTCAAGCAAATCCCTGGCTTTCTGGTCAACCTGGCCGAAAACCGCTGTACCCATTAAAACGCTGATGAGTATTAAAAAAAACTTTTTCATTTGACTGTATATCATATCGTAATTCGATTATTTAAATCCTTCATTACAGATTTTACACTACAAAAAGGCATTTTCCCGTAACGAAAAATAATAGCTACCGCAGGCTATTCAATAACTGTTCCAAAGTGTATTCGTCCTGTATTAATACCTGTCTGGCCTTGCTTCCTTCAGAAGGACCAACAACCCCTGCCAATTCAAGCTGGTCCATGATCCGGCCTGCCCGGTTGTATCCGATAGAGAGCTTTCTCTGTATCATGGATGTAGATCCCAGCTGATTACGCACGACGATCATGGCAGCGTCATCGAAAAGTTCATCCTTATCAGCCAGATCGGCTTCGAGCATCCCTTCTCCGTCGCTTTCAACCTCGGGCAAAAGGAAAGCTGTCGGGAAGCCCCTCTGGTCGGAAATATATTTACAGATAGTCTCTACCTCCGGGGTATCAAGAAATGCGCACTGCACACGTGTCATTGTGCTTCCCGTAGAAATCAGCATGTCCCCTTTTCCAATCAACTGGTTGGCACCGGGAGTATCCAGAATGGTTCGCGAATCAATCATAGAGGCCACTTTAAAGGCAATTCGTGCGGGGAAGTTGGCCTTAATAACGCCGGTAATTATATTTATGGATGGCCTTTGGGTGGCGATTATCATGTGTATTCCGACAGCCCTGGCCAGCTGGGCGATCCTCGCGATGGGCATTTCAATCTCCTTACCGGCAGTCATTATCAGATCGGCAAACTCATCAATGATTACTACTATATAGGGCAGGAACCGGTGTCCCTTCTCAGGGTTCAAACGGCGCTTAAAGAATTTCTCGTTGTACTCCTTGACATTTCGGGCGTGTGCTTTTTTCAGCAGATCATACCGAAGGTCCATTTCTACAGTAAGCGACGCCAGGGTGCTTTTGACCTTCTGAATATCAGTAATTATGGGTTCCGTTTCATCGGGAAGTTTAGCCAGGAAATGCTTTTCGATTACAGAATAAAGATTCAGTTCCACCTTCTTGGGATCTACAAAAACAAACTTCAATTCCGAGGGGTGCTTTTTATACAATAAGGAGGCGATGATCACATTCAATCCAACCGATTTACCTTGACCGGTGGCCCCGGCAACCAAAATGTGGGGCATTTTCACCAGGTCGAACATGAAGGTTTCATTGGATATGGTTTTTCCAAGCGCAACGGGAAGCTCCGCTGCAGATTCCATAAATTTCTTAGATCCAAGAATGCTCTTCATGGAGACAATTTCCGGATTCTGGTTGGGCACCTCAATACCTATCGTCCCGCGGCCTGGTATCGGCGCAATGATTCGGATCCCAAGGGCGGCCAGACTGAGGGCAATGTCATCCTCCAGGTTTTTAATTTTGGCGATGCGAATTCCAGGAGCTGGCACTATCTCATAGAGGGTAATGGTAGGTCCGATGGTAGCCCTGATTTTCGTAATTTCTATCTTATAATGCCGGAGGGTCTCAACAATTTTATTTTTATTGGAAATCAGCTCTTCGTTGCTGACTTCGGCATTTCCGGCATGATGGTCCTCGAGCAAATCGAGAGGGGGTTTTCTGTAACCTGAGAGTTCCAGCGTGGGGTCATAATCGGGAACCGACTCATCAGGCACAAACTCCTCCTCCTCCACTCCATTTTCAATTTCCAGTTCAGCCAGGAGATCATCCATCGCCTCATGCTCCTTTGCATGCTGTTCTGCCACAGGCGCTTCCACCTCAATGCCGATATGACTGGGTTCATCGCTGTCGGGATCAAAAATGGCCTTCACTACATTCTCTTCATCAATAATTTTTGAAATATTGCCTTCAAAATCATAGACAGAAGATTTTTCTTCCTCTTCTTCCTCTTCTTCATACAGTAGCACATCCTTCCCGGGTGCCTTTTCCACTGGTTTCAATTTCATTATCAGCCAGGGTATCGATGACTTAATGGTTATCCCAATGACAGTGAAAGCAGATAATAATAACAAAAGCATAGTCCCGATTTTACCCACCATGGCATTAAGCCAGTTGGCCACCACAAATCCGTAACGGCCACCAGGGTACAAAAATGAACCGGCTTCCGATTTCATAAAAAGGAATCCCAGAGTAAGTGATAACCAAACCAACACGATCACTGCCAGCGTAAAATTCCTGTAAAAATGATTTCCCCTGCGGCCCAGCATTCTCAGGCCAACCAAGGACAGCATATATATAAAACTGAAGGAGGCAATTCCAAAACCCCGGTTAATGATAACTTCAGAGAGCCAGGCTCCTGTTTTCCCGGCCTTGTTCTCAACCCTTACATCGGAGTTAAACACCAAATCGCTCCACGACAGATCAAGTTTACTTTGGTCGGCATCTCCGGTAAAAATAAAGGAGATAAATGCTATGGCCAGGTAAAATGTAAGCACAAGCAACAGAACAGCAAAAAAGAATCTGATGCGTTGATCAGAAAAGAATGACCAGAACGACTTCCTGTCGCTGCTGCGTTTTGTATTCTTTCTTACAGGTTTTCGCGTATTAGATACCATCCGACAATTGTGAGTATTACTTCAATTAATGAGGCAAATGTAATGATTTTTATCCAAGCGGTCTTTTGAAAATTCCCATGCTGATTCATTTAACCGACTGCAATTTATTAACTGTCAAACAAAAAATATTGCGTTAAATTGTTCAAAACCTGCCATAAAAAAATCACATTTCTGAATGCAGAACATATATCAGCATTTTTTGTCGCCGGTTTCTGTAAGTTTGTCGCCAGGCCAATAAAAAGTACCCGTATGAGAAAACTGGCAGTTACCGCTTTGGGAGGAAACGCCCTCTCCCGGGAGGATGAGAAAGGCACCATTGAGGAACAGGAAAAAAATGCCACAGAAACCATTGAAAATCTAATCTTTCTGATAAAAGACGGCTATGATCTGGTAATTACCCATGGTAATGGTCCGCAGGTAGGCAACATCCTGATGCGAAATGATGCAGGGGAAACCGTTTACGGAATTGCCCAGATGCCACTCGACATATGTGTGGCAGATTCGCAGGGCGGAATTGGCTATATGATTGAAAGAATGTTAAGAAACGTTCTGCACAGGCAAAATATCCGGAAGAATGTAATAACCCTTGTGAATATGGTTGTTGTTGACCCGGCCGACGAGGCTTTCGGCAATCCGGTGAAAAGAATAGGCAAGATTTATACCCGGGAGGAGGCAGATCATCTTATCCGCGAAAAGAAATGGGCTTTTAAGCCATCCGGCAAAACCTCGGGCGGATTCCGCAGGGTGGTAGCCTCGCCGCAACCCGTAGAAGTGGTCAACAAGAATATCATAGAAAGGCTTGCAAGAGAAGGCAACATAGTAATTGCAGCCGGAGGTGGCGGAATTCCGGTCTATTTCGACGAAAATAATGATATTCGCACACTCGATGCCGTGATAGACAAGGACATGGCCTCATCGCTGCTCGCTACTCAGATTGGAGCCGATGAACTGTACATACTCACGGATGTCCCTTTCATATTTAAGGATTTTGGACTGCCCACGCAGGAAAAACTTGAATTCCTGGATTATGCCGATGCAAAAAAGTTCCTGGATTTGGGTACTTTTGGAGAAGGTTCGATGGCGCCGAAAATCAGGGCATGCCTTCGATTTATAGAAAAAGGCGGCAAAAAAAGTGTAATTACAGAAGCTAAAAAACTGCAAAACAAACAGTTTGGATCAAAGATCACCATGCAATATGATGAGTAAAAGCCCCACCTTACCTAATAAACATGAAGAATGATATTTAACCATTTTAAAATATTCGCACATGGCAATTAATCTTAAAAACAGGCATTTTCTGAAACTGTTGGACTTCACACCTTTGGAAATCAATTATTTACTTGAGTTGTCAGCAGACCTGAAGAAGGCTAAATACAACGGAACGGAGAAACAGTTGCTAAAAGGGAAGAATATAGCTTTGATATTTGAAAAGACATCCACCCGCACCCGCTGTGCTTTTGAAGTAGCAGCGTATGACCAGGGTGCGCGTGTTACCTACCTGGGCCCGTCGGGCACTCAGATCGGACACAAGGAGTCGATGAAAGATACGGCCAGGGTGTTGGGCCGTATGTACGACGCCATTGAATATCGGGGATACGGGCAGGAGATTGTCGAAGAACTGGCAGCCTATGCAGGCGTGCCGGTCTGGAATGGCCTCACGGATGAATTCCACCCGACGCAGATTCTTGCCGATTTTCTTACCATCAGGGAACATACAGAAAAGCCTTTAACGGAGGTTAAATTCTGCTATCTGGGCGATGCCCGCAACAACATGGGCAACTCCCTCATGGTAGGTGCAGCAAAAATGGGTATGGACTTCAGGGCGGCTGCCCCCGCTTTGTGTCAGCCATCGAAGGAACTTCAGGAAAAATGTTTTGGAATAGCCGGAACTACAGGCGCAAAATTAATGATCACCGAAGATGTAAACGAGGCAGTAAAGGATTGTGACTTCCTCTATACCGATGTATGGGTTTCGATGGGAGAACCGGAACATGTCTGGGCCGAACGGATTGAACTGCTTAAACCCTACCAGGTCAACGCGAATGTAATGAAGAAGACGGGGAATAACCAATGCAGGTTTCTGCATTGCCTGCCGGCATACCATAACCGTGAAACCAGACTCGGCGAAGAAATCTTCCGGAAATTTGGCCTCAGTTCAATGGAAGTGACCGATGAGGTATTTGAAAGTGAAGCATCCATTGTTTGGGACCAGGCCGAGAACCGGATGCATACCATTAAAGCCGTAATGGTTTCGTCTTTAGCTTAACCGGTTAATATTCAGAAACAGATCCCAATCCCTCTACAAATCTTTTTACATTGGGTTTGCCAGTGTAGGTGACTTTCCCGACGCCTTCGATGCGAACATCAAGCTCTTCTGCAGCATGGACACTTCCAAAACCCAGTCCTTCCACCCTGAATTGCACCGCTTTTGCAGTAAGTTCGCGGGAGTTTACATGGGCTGCACCTGCCACCCTTACGGTCAAAAGATCGGCAACACCTGAAAGTTCAAAGATAGATGCGCCGTTGCTGATCACCTCTACCGTTCCGGCTTTGAGCTTCATATCTCCGCTCACTGCACCTTCTGTATATACTCTCAGATACTCCAATGCTACATAACCATCTGTGGTGAGCTTTACACCACCACTGATATGCAATTCTTCGAGGTTGCTGAAGCCAATGTGCAATTCTATGCGGCTAAGGTTGAACTGTCGCCGTGCCACCGACAACTTCAGGTTTTCAAGGCTGGATTCTATCTCCAGTGCATCAATATGATTATCAGTTGGTGCCTTGACCTTAAGATACGGATCAGATGTCTGGTAAAGGAATACCCTGTAACCGCCTTCAATATAGATGCGGCTAAAGTCATTTATGGGGATATTACGGGTGTATGCATCTTCCTGTCCGGTCACAGTAAAGGCAAAAATAGAAGTAAAGGCAAGTAATACAGCAAAAAATCGGAATTTCATGGCTTTGAATTTTATTGTTTATGCAACGAAATTACATCCATAAATCTGACAATGCGTCAAATTACCGACGAATGAGCCCTTTTAAGCGATAAACAATGAAAATCAGAGGGGCAGTGCCGGCAAACTGCCTTCTGATTTAAACCTTTGTCAATTTTCGCATCAACGAACGCAGGTAAAATAAAATGTATAAAACCACAACAAATAAAATGGATGGTATAACGTAGTCCATCGTCCGAAGCCCTTTCAGCAGAAACAAGATTCTTGCGACATAAAGGGCACTTAACACAGCAATTACAAGCAAAGGGGAGAGGAATCTACGATCCTGGCGGGTAAAAATCAACCACGCAGAGGTCACCCAGATCAGACCAACCAAAATCAATGAACTGCCTTCAGCATATTTAAATACCTGAAATTTAAGTACTCCAAAAATAACAGGAATAACGCCCGCAACCAAAATTGCCCGCGATATGCTGCGTACTATTTTCAACACGGTTTCCGGCTTATCGGGAGAGGGGAAAATGGTAAATCCGGAGGAGTCAGACGAGAAATTTTCCGAAAACAAATCCTGTTCCGAGTGAATCAACCCTCTTCTGATGGCCTCTTCGATTGCCAGTTTGCGGGCCGGAGGCTCATAAAGTTTATGCTTCTGCAGAATGGAATAAATCTCCTCATCACTGTATTCCTTCATTCTGAGGGCCAGACGATCCCAAAACTCCCTTTCTTCGTTGTTTTCAATCATTACAGTTATAAATTGGTTCCAAATAGCTCTTTCGACTGCCGAAAATACAAACAATTTGTAAATTTGCCTGTTTACTATACAAAATCAAAAATAAAGCAGATGAACAATTTCGAATACAAGAACCCGGTAAAGATTATCTTCGGCAAGGGATCCATAGCAAAACTGGCAAAAGAATTGCCCGATGGTGTAAAAATTCTGGTCACCTATGGCGGAGGCAGTATTTTTCACAATGGTGTTTACGATCAGGTTGCCAAAGCACTTGAAGGTTTCAGCTGGATGGAATTCGGGGGTATTGAACCCAATCCAACCTACGAAACCTGCATGGAAGCAGTTAAAGTTGTAAAACGTGAGAATATTGGATTCCTATTATCTGTAGGCGGCGGATCAGTGCTCGACGCCACAAAATTCATCGCAGCTGCCTCATTGTATGAGAATGGTGATCCCTGGGATTTTTTTCAGTTTCGCTTTAAAATCAATGTTAAAAAAGCATTGCCCCTGGGGGCCGTTCTTACCCTTCCGGCAACTGGGTCCGAGATGAATGGCACCTCCGTGATATCGCGCCTCAGCACCATGGAAAAGATGGCTTTCGGGTCGGAACATGTCATGCCAAAGTTTTCGGTTCTCGATCCGGAGACAGTCT
>CAYMXK010000241.1:0-7351 GCA_964393915.1 uncultured Prolixibacteraceae bacterium | reverse complement strand
CCATTCATAGAAGGAGCCATAGGTGGTGTAATAGAGGCCGTGTAAATTCAGCAGGGTGCACCCGTATAAAAAGTTTTCGCGTGTGGCGAACATCAGGGTTTCGGGTGTGGCGCCCCATCCCAGGCTGTGGTAGCCTTCGAGCCATACCCTGGGGCGCTGGTAAAGATTCGCGATGGAGGAGGATACCTTTCCCTTGATCAGGTCAGCTTTGCCCCCCGGGGTGTCGTGGCCGGGGGCGCTGTACCATCTGGTGGCCCGGAAGTAATCGCCGAATTCAGCCGGGTTGAGCCCCCTTCCCCCTGAGTCGCAGCCAAAAATTTTCCCTCGCTTTTCATGCCACTGGTATATCGGCTCAAAGTAACGTTCCTCCATCAGTGACATGCGCACATCTGCATAGTCCATGCGTATTTTGGGGGTGATGTCCCCCATATCTTCCCACATAGCCGGCAGCATGTCAAAAAGGTCATACCCCTTGCGTGCCTTGAACTCGGCGGCAAAATCGGGATTCCATGCATATTTGTCCACGCCGATATGCAATTCATCATTGAAAAAATAGTTGAGCCCTTTCGAAGAGCCGCCAGGTGCCCGGTCTTCGAATGGCTGATAGAATCCGTTGATTACCGTATCGCCGGCTCCGGGCTGCAGCGGATTTAACGACCCCGGTTTACGGAGCGCGAAGTACTCCCATATTTCCCATTCACCCTCCGGCACCGTCCATTCCAGCCGGCCCGACCGTACCTTGTCTGTAATGTCCACCCCTCCGGGTTGCAGCCGTTCTTCCTTTATGGCATAGGCATACACTGCCACAGGGTCGGGCTGCACCAGGTCCTCGTGGTCTGCGGCTGCCCAGGAATGCGAACGAAAGGCTACAGGGCCGGTTGTAAGGGGGAAGGAGACCTCTGATCCGCCTTTCACCCGTTGGCGAAGCCCGTTCCTGATTTCAATGGCATTAAGTTCCTCCTTGTGATAAAAAAGCTGGTAAAAAAGGTTGTTCGCTCCCTGTGGCCAGTCGAGGGTATAAGTACTCAGCCCTATGCCCATGTCTAATTCGCTGCAGACCCCGGAGATCTCTGAATAGACCTTCCACCATTCTTCGGAGAAAATCGCCGGATCGTCGAATTCTGTAAGCCACCCCGGCGTGTCGTAGTGGGAGTAGTTTACCTGCACCCCGCTGATCCCTTTCTTATGCAACTCCCTCACCTGGGCGATCATTCTTTCCGTATTGAGCGTATCGCCTGTCCACCACCAAAAGGGCACCTGCCCATATCCGGGAGGGGGATTCCTGAAACCCGGCAAAACGTCCAGATCTGGTGAACGGTCCGGTATTCCGGGTGGATCAGCCGGTTGGTTTCTGCAGGTAACAAGCAGGAACAGGATGAGAACCAGTGAAAGCGGAAGAGATCTGTGGCCCATGGTGAATGTAATTTATTATTGTTGTTATGGTTTATAGGCGGTTTTAAAAACATACTTCCCTGAGCCTACCCCGGTTTTCAGAAAATGGTACTTCAATCCCTGCTTATTGACCAATCCCCGGGATTCTTTCTCAACGCCGTTGATAGTCATTGTCTTTCCTGTGGCGGGAACCATCACTTCCGCGGTTGTATTGGGCGGAACCACAACGGTTAATGTGAATGCATTGTCAGAAATTGTCCATTCTGAGCTGATGGTGCCGTAAGGTGATTCATAGCTGGCTTTCACATCGTTCATTTCACCTCCCGGATGGGGTTGGATTACAATTTGTTTATACCCCGGGGTGTTCTCAGCCGAATTGATTCCTGCAACAACCTTATACATCCAGTCACCCACTGCGCCATATGCATAATGGTTAAAGGAGTTCATCCCCGCATTCTGAAAAGTTCCGTCGGGCTTGATGCCATCCCATCTCTCCCAGATGGTGGTTGCTCCCTTTGTTACGGGATAGAGCCAGGAGGGGTATTCCTTGCGGTAGAGCAGTTTATAGGCTTCGTCGAGGTATCCGTATTTGGAAAGCATATGGCAAATGTCGGCCGTTCCCAGAAACCCGGTGGTAATATGTCCGAACTGGTTAACGTCGGCAGCCAGCCTGTCAGCGGCATTTTGTTCGAGCTCCGGAGGAAGCAATCCGAAGGTTAATGCCACCACATAGGCCGTTTGCGTATTGGACGTCAACCTTCCGTTAGGGGTGATATACTCCTTTTGGAAGGCGTCCTTAATTTTTCCCCGGAGGTTGGAATAATCCCTGGCATCTTCTGTTTTGCCCAGCAACTGGGCGATCTGCTGCAACAGGTTCACTGAGTGGTAAAAATAGGCAGTGGCAAGAAAATCCTTATCGGTGGTGGCACCCGGATAATCGGAGCGCGTGGTGGCAAAAGCCAGCCAATCGCCGAACTGCCGTTCCTTTGGATTACGGATGATGCGGTCGCCGGCCTCCTTGCGGACAAATTCCACCCAGCGCTTCATGCTGGAGTATTGCTCCTCCAGAATGCGGGTATCTCCATAGGAACGGTAAACCACCCATGGCACTATTACTGCGGCGTCGGCCCAGCCGTGCGATCCGCCCCTTGCCAGGACATTGGGGATCACATGCGGAACAGCGCCGTCCTCATGCTGGTCTGCCTCCAGATCGTACAGCCATTTGGTAAAGAATCCCGCGCTGTTCATGATGTAGCAGGCTGTGGGGGCAAATACCTGGGCATCTCCTGTCCAGCCAAGCCTTTCATTTCGCTGCGGACAGTCGGTCGGGACATCCAGGAAATTCCCCTTCTGGCCCCACAGGATGTTGTGCTGCAGCTGGTTGAGAAGATCATTGTTGCAACTGAAGGTGCCGGTGATCTCCAGGTCGCTGTGGATGACCACACCGGTAAGAATATCTTTGGTAACTTCTTTGGGATAACCTGAAATGGCCACATAACGGAATCCCTGGAAGGTAAATCGCGGTTCATACACTTCGGTTTCCCCGCCTTTACAGGTATAGATAACTTCCTGCTTTGCCCTGCGGAGATTTTCCGTATAAAAGTTTCCGTGCATGTCGAGAACCTCTGCATGTCTGAGTTTGATAGTGGTTCCCGGGGGGCAGTCCAGTTTCAGTTTGCACCATCCAACCATATTCTGACCCATGTCAAGCACTGTATCTCCCTCAGGGGTGTAAATCACCTCCACAGGTGAGAGTTCTTCAATTTTCCTGACAGACTCGGATACGGCACTCACAATTTGTGATTTTTTTGTATTGGTGGTTAAGGTTCCCTTCCAGTTCCGGTCGTCGTATCCCACGTTGCTCCATCCTGCTTTCTCCAATCGGGCATCGTAAATTTCTCCATCGAAAATTTCTGATTTGATGACGCCACCGGTGGAGGATTTCCAGGTGCCGTCGGTTAAAACGAGTTGCCTCGATCCGTCGGTGAATTCAATCTCGATCTGGGCAAGGACCTCGAGATCCTTCACCTCCTGTTTCTGGTTCGAGTTGGGATCGAATGCCCTGTACCAGCCGTTGCCGAGCATTATCCCGGCTGCATTGCTGCCCGTTGTTAACATCCCTGTTACATCGTAAACCTGGTGTTGCAATCTTTTTTCAAAACTGGTCCATCCGGGCGTAAAAACTTCATCGCCCACTTTTTGACCATTCAGATAGAACTCATACAGACCCAGGCTTGTGCAATACAACCTGGCCGACTTTATCTTTTTGGCCAATGAAAATTCTTTCCTGAAAAGCGGGGAAGGATAGCTGTATTCCTCAAAAACAATAGCAGTTTTCATCCAGTCGGCCTGCCAGTCATCCGGGGTCATCATACCTGTTTCAAATGTGGCCGGAGCTGTCCAGCGGGTCTCTTTGCCATTCTGGTCCCATATTTTTACTGTCCAGTAGTATTTCTTTTTTGATTCAAGCGGTTTGCCTTCATAGGTTACCTGGATACTTTGGTCTGATGCCACCTTGCGGCTGTCCCACATATCGGCCTTGCCAGGTGTCAGCATCCGTGGCGAAGTGGCGACCAGTACCTGGTAAGCTGATTGCAGCACATCCCGGGAATCTGACACCATTTTCCACGATAACCGGGGATTTGAAATGCCTATGCCCAGCGGGTCTTTTTTATACTCACAGCGAAGATCGCCGGCAGTTACTGTTTGTCCGGTTGTAATGGCCGGAATGAATAAGAAAAACGGCAACAGGATCAGAAAATAAATGCTCTTGTTCATCATTTTGGTTTTTATTTAATTATCAGAATATCAGATTTCTGCATCATTCCGTGTACTTCAGGATTCTTCCCTGGAAAGTGTATTCAACAAAGCTAATATTTTTTTGACCATCCGGAAAGTTTAACCTTTATCAGGTTGCATTTTGTGAAGGTTTTTCGGGTAACAACAAATTTCATAAGTGTTAACAAAATCCTAATGCGTTGTTAAGAACGCAATCCTAATTTAGAACAAACCTAAATTGAATCTCAATATTGCGAAATCGCTTACCTAGAGCTATTTTTATGGCCTGAAGAAATTAATAATCAATGGCATATGAAAACAAGGATTTTCTTAACTCTTTTTCTTTCTGCCTGTGCTTTTGTTGCATTTGCACAGGAACCAACCCGCTGGCGTGGTCCGGAGGGTAACGGCATCTATCCTGAAACCGGCCTTATGAAAAGCTGGCCTGCGTCAGGTCCCCAGATCATCTGGAGTTACGACGGGCTGGGTGAGGGTTTCTCCTCCCCTGCATTTGCCAATAACATGATCTACGTGTCTGGCATGGTGGGAACCACCGGTTTTGTATATGCTTTATCTCAGGATGGAAAGCTGATCTGGAAAAAGGAATACGGTGAAGAATTCTCTGAAAGTTACCCGGGTTCGCGTACTACTCCGGTAATTGCCGGTGACCTCTTGTATATATATTCAGGATTGGGTAAGCTCACCTGTATGACCGCTGCCAGTGGCGATGTAAAATGGACAAAGGATCTCTTTAAGGAGTATGGAGGTCAGCAGATCAAGTGGGGCGTCACAGAAACCCTTGCGATTGACGGCGACAAACTGTTTGTTACCCCCGGAGGCAAACAGCATAACGTAATCGCTCTTAATCGTTTAAACGGGGAGCTGATATGGACTTCCAAAGCGAAGGGAGAGGCATCTGCCTATTGTGCACCTCTCGTGGTAAAACTGCCTGCCCGCACGCTGTTGGTTACCCATACCGAATCACATGTTTTCGGACTGGATGCTGCCGATGGCAAATTGCTCTGGTCACAAAACCAGCCCAACCGCTGGAGCGTGCACTCCAATACGCCGATTTTTTATGAAGGGACCATATTCTATTTCAGCGGGTACGGACAGGGTGGGGGCTTACTGAAGCTTTCTGCCGATGGAAGCTCAGCCACGCAGCAATGGTTCAGCAAAACCATGGACAACCGCATTGGTGGTGCCGTACTGGTGGATGGATATATTTACGGATCAGGAGACACTAACCGCTTCTGGATGTGCCTTGACTGGAAAACGGGTGAGGTTAAATACGAAGCCAAAGGACTGGCCAATGGTACTGTAATTTATGCTGACGGAATGCTGTACGGCTATACCGACCGTGGCGAGTTGTTCCTGGCCGAAGCCAGTCCGAAAGAGCTGAAGGTTGTGTCTCAGACGAAAGTTGAGCTGGGATCAGCTCAGCACTGGGCACACCCTGTGATTGACAACGGACGGCTCTTCATCAGGCACGGAAACACGCTCATTGCCTATAAAATTAAATAAGCCACCGTACTCCTGGCGTCCATCAGATTGCACACCGGCAACAATTTTCAGTTTTCTTGTTTCTATTTCTTAAAATACTATGTTTAAAAAGATATTCATTTTAATATTGGTTCTCTTTTTCTCGATCGAGATGTTTGGCCAGGTAACCCAATGGCGCGGAGAAATGCGCGACGGCCATTTTAAAAATGAGGTAAACCTGCTCAAAGAGTGGCCGGAAGATGGTCCCACTCAGTTGCTGAAACTGGAGGGCATCGGAACAGGTTATTCCTCTCCTGTCTATGCTGACGGCACTATATATGTGACAGGTATGAAGGATAGCCTCGACTACCTGTCGGCGATCGATATGAATGGAAATTTTAAATGGCAGGTAAATTATGGCCTGTCATGGTCAAAATCTTTCCCCGATACCCGGAGTACCCCGACTATTGAAGGTGACAGGATTTATGTGTTGTCGGGAACGGGCCGCCTGGGTTGTCTGAGTGCTGCCGACGGCAGTGAGCTGTGGGCAGTTGATGTGGACGCCGAGTATGAAGCAGACTGGCACAGCTGGGGCGTAGCGGAAAGTCCGCTGATTGTTGACAACATGGTGATATGTTCTCCGGGAGGGGCAAAAACCTCGGTGGTTGCATTTGATAAACTCACCGGAAAAGAGGCATGGCGATCACCCAGTATTGGAGGACAGCGTTCCTATGTTTCACCTACCCTATATGAAAACAATGGCTTTCGATATATTCTTGCTGCCACCGCGGTAAATCTTGCTGCCCTGAATCCCGGAACGGGGGAGGTGGTCTGGACCTACAATTACCACCAAGCCAAGGAATGGGACAATCCGGGTTTGATCTGGACCAATACTCCCATCTGGCACAATGATGAGATATACATCTCCAAGGGGTACAATTTTCCTTCGAAAATGTTAAAAGTGAACGAGGGGCATACTGCTGTTGAAGAAAAATATACCAACGAGGTTCTGGATAACCATCACCATGGGGTCGTTTTGGTGGATGGGCATGTGTATGCCTCCAACTGGATCAGCAACGGCAAAGGAAACTGGGTTTGCATGAACTGGGATTCCGGTGAAATCAAATGGGAAACTGAATGGGAAAACAAAGGTTCCCTGATTTTTGCCGACGGACTGTTTTATCTCTATGAGGAAAGACGTGGAAATGTCGGACTGGTTAGACCCAATACCGAAAAGTTTGATCTGATCAGCTCGTTCCGCATCACCGATGGAACTGGTCCTCACTGGGCCCATCCCTTTATTGGCGACGGTAAATTGTTCCTCAGGCATGGTGATTTTTTGATGGTTTACGACATAAAGAACAATTAGAGCAATGTACATTTTCAGAAGAACATATTTAATTGCTTCAATGCTTCTCATTGCATTGGCCGTTTCATCACAGATAACCGCACAATGGCGTGGTGCTGGCCGCGACGGTAAATATCCGGATAAAGATTTGTTAAAAAGCTGGCCCAATGAAGGCCCGAAACTGGTTCTCACCCTCAGTGGGGTGGGCAAGGGGTACTCTCAGCCTGTTGTATACGGGGATAAAATTTACCTGACCGGATTGAAATACGACTCTCTTGATGTTCTGTCGGCTTTCGATATGCAGGGAAAGCTACTGTGGGAGAGTGCCTACGCCCCGGCCTGGGACCGCAG
>CAYMXK010000240.1:1982-7361 GCA_964393915.1 uncultured Prolixibacteraceae bacterium | reverse complement strand
TTGGTCAGGTGCCGTTTTTTAAAGGTACCAAATGGCAGTGCTACATCGTCATCGCTACTCATAAAAAGCTTTGCACTTTTAAGCACTACATCAGGCTCAGATAGAAGGTCGCCGACTACCACCGCCTTACGATCGTAACCTCTGGCAGTGATAGTAACAAAATCCTCGGGTGATGCAGTGAAAACATTTTTACCATTTTCATCTGTTTCGGTATGTATCTGCCCCTCACCTACCACTATCTGGGCTTTGGGTATGGCCTTGCCCTGGTCGTCGGTCACTACAACTTCCACAGAAATTGACCTGACCTTCTTTTCAGTTATATCCTGCGCCTCGGCATAATGTGACAATAACCACACCGGCAGCAGCATAACAATAAACCTGAACTTACCTGTTAATATATAATATAATTGCATAATCATTGTTTTTTTCGGGTTTAGGTTACCAAACTTCGTTGGGCACAAAGTTGTTCATTTTGAAATTATCCTCCGTATTGAACGGCAGGTAGTACATCGCGTCTTTCCAGCGCGACTGACGGTTGGCGTCGAGTGGGCGGCGGGTATAACGGAACCCGGTGGGATACTGCGAGCTGACCGCTACCTTTTCAATATCAACCCCGTAAAGCGGCCCGGCCATGGCCACAGGTGCATCTTTCCAGCGACGGATATCAAAATAGTAATGTCCTTCGAAAGAGAGTTCAATGTTTCTCTCGTTTTTAATTCTACCCCTGAATATCTCTTTATTGGAGGTAAACTGCGACATTACCGGAACCATATTGATGCGGGCGCGTATGTGGTTTACGGCATCCACAGCGGTCATGGTTGCTCCCGGTGCCGGCGTATTAGGCCCATATGCTTCATTGGCAGCTTCGGCATAGTTCAGGTACAATTCAGCCAGTCGGATCAATGGGTCGGTATATCGAACCGATGTCCTGTTTTTGTTGCTGTGTTCTCCCCATGTTTTGCGCAGGATATAACCTGTAAAGGACCTTCCGTTAAACTTTTGGTCTAACAGTTCGCTGTAAACCGGTGCTCCATCTTTCATTTCATACCATATCTGTGCTTTGCCATAGCCTACAAGGTTAGTCTGGTTATAAATTACGTCAATGGTAAATCGCGGGTCGCGGTCTTTATAAGGATCCTGTTCGTTATAATGTCCCAAAGCGGCTGCAGCCTGGCGTTCAGCCTCGGTATTGAGCGGTTCGCCCCATTTTGTTTCATATTTATCAACAAAGTTCTGGGTTGGGAAGGCTCCTGACCATGAAGTCAGGTTATTACCGAATACCCCGGCAATAATACCAGCCAGGTTACCGCTGTTCCAGCCTAAATTGCCGGCAGCATAAGCCCAGAGTTGTTCATTGCTGTAGTCGTTGCCTGTAAAGTTACGTTTGTAGTTGGCAGCGGTAAGCAGGGCATATCCATGCTGTTCTGCTATCTGAATGGCTTCCCAACTGGCCTTGGCGGCATCTTCCCAAGCTTTCTGTCCTTTGTCGTTGTTAAGCGGACTGGCGGCATAAAGCAGTGCCCTCGATTTGTACGCTTTTGCGGAGACGCCGTTGGGCCTTTTCTGATCGGGATGGTTCAGGTGGCCAGGTTCGCCAGGCTTGGCATCGCGGCGCATCAGGTCGGCTTTCGCGAAATACATGGCTGCCGAATCCATATCCAGTGCTATGTTGGCAAGGGTTTCGTACTTCGAAAGGCGTGGAATGTCCCACTGGTCATCCGGACCGATCACGTGCCTGATATAGGGCATCGGGCCCCAGATACGCATCAGCTCAAAATGGGAAAAAGCCCTTACAAAGTGCGCCTGCCCCAGGAGGTCATCCTTATCGACCTGAGTGGCATCCTGGATCAAATCTATATTCTTGATGGCTGTATTCGATACACGGATACACATGAAGAGTGATTCGAGGATGGGCCTTCGCTTGCCGTCGTAGGTAAACTTGTTGATAAAAGCAGAAACCTGTCCGCTCTTGAACGAATGTCCCTCCATTTGACGGCCCAGGTCGGCGGCATCGGTCAATGTCTCCCACGAATATTTCTGGTCCCAGAATGAAAAGTACAAGGTTGATCCTAAACGCAGGTTGTAATCGCGCCAGCCGCCATCGAAATACTTGCGGCCATCGTAAACGGCATAGAAGAACTGCTTGAAGTTTTCCAGCTTGGAAAATACCTCATCTTCGGTAAGCCCTGATTCGGGCGCACGGTCAAGATAATCGTCGAAACACGAAGGCGCTACCAGGGCAATTAGCCCGGCAAACAGTAAAAGTATCAATATTTTTTTCATTGTCGTAGAATTTAATCGTTTAGAAAGCAAGCTTCAACCCGAATTTCACGGTGGTCATTTGCGGATAGAATCCCTGCTGAAAGTCCTTTCTTTCAGGGTCTCCTTCAATCAGCTTGGTGAAAGTCCAAAGGTTGTTCCCGGTTGCATACACCAGCATGCTGGAAACGCCGGACAAACGGTTCAAAAGCTTAGGCCGCAGTGTGTAACCCAGGTATACATCTTTCAGGCGTATATAATCGGCATTCCTGAAGAACCGGTTTTCGATCATGATCTGGTAACCGCGGTCGGCTTCGCCGCCACCCCAGAAGAGAATCGGTGAACTGCCGCCACCGGCAAAATGAAGGGTTGAATGGTTGGCATTGGGGTTATCGGGCCGCCAATAATCGAGCTGTGATTCGTGTATACGCCAGTCGCCTTTGATAAATTCCACTTCATAGGTTTGATTAAACTGGACATATTTCCCCAGGTTGCCCTGAAACAAAAAGTTAAAGTCAAAATTTTTATAGGTAAAGCCGCTCGACCAGGAGAAGGTGAATGGCGGATAGGTTAACCCTTTGATCGGATATTTATCAAGGTTGGTAACCGTTCCGTCCACCATATAATCGAGGAACTTGTAATCGCCAACCACTAATTTGGGAAGGTCAATCGGTGCAGGGTTGTTGTGAATATCATCCACGCTTGTGTAGTATCCCGAACCTGTCAGAATAACGCCATTGAGTTCGAGACCTTCGAGGCCAAATTCGGCGCTGAGCATTTCGGTCAGCGGCTTGCCGGCCAATTTCATATGGTCAGGCGCATAAGGCGGGTCGTCTTTAAAAATCACCCGGTTTTCATTGAACCCCATGATGGCTTTCAGAAAATAGGTAAAATCGGGGCTGACCGTTTGTGTCCATTCGATTTCGGTTTCAATACCATGCTTTTTGACCTCACCCAGGTTCAACTCCTTGAAACCGTTGCCCACCATCATGGTCACGCTTCGAGGGTCGAGCAACATCCTGGTGCGGTATTCATCGAACAGGTCAACCACTATATGCAGCTGGCTCTTAAATAATCCCAGTTCGATACCCAGGTCGCGTTTACGGGCCTCTTCCCATTGAGCGGTAAGGTTGGCACCCAGGTCTTCGCGGATATAGCCGCGGTCGTCCTTAAAATAGTCGCTGATATACAACCAACGGTTGCGGGCATAATCACTGCCCACCAACCCATCGGAATAGCGGATTTTGAGTTTATTGATCCATGGAACGGCTGTTTTAAAGAACTCTTCTTCGGACACTATCCAGCCAACGGCCCCTGATGGGAAGAAACCATAGCGGTTGCCCGGTGCAAAACGTTCGGATCCGGTATAACCCACGTTGATTTCAGCCAGGTATTTACTGGAATAGTCATAGGTAGTTCTGCCTACCAGGCCCTGGTTGTAGTATGGGAAATCGGTACCGGCATTCTTCTGCTGCCTGTTTACCAGCGCCAAACCGGAGACACGGTGGTTGCCAAATGCTTGGCTGTAGTTTATCGACATCTCATAGTACAGGTCGCGGTAATAACCGCCTTCCATACCACCCACATTGATATCCAACGGGGGCTGTTTATAGACTTCATTTCCCTGACCTGCCCTTATCCAGGGATTCAAGGCATTGCCATTCTGATCATAGACTATCCCATATTTACCGGTTGCAGGATCAAATGGGCCAATCCTGTCATAGTTTAGCCGGTACTGTGGAAAATCCCAGTTGGCTGTAAGTGAGCGGTTACGAAAATAGGTACTCATCGACACTTTACCCCTTAAAGAGAGCCCTTTGGTGATGTAATCCATATCCTCTTTCAGGATCAGGTCGGTAAAGAGTTTATTATCGGTAAATTGCCTGAATTCACCCCGGTTCAACGTGGAATAGGGATTGCCCGTGTACTCCCCAAAGGCTTCCGCTATCCGGGTACCCCTGTCGTTGGGGTAATCCAGGTCGGTGACCTGCTCAAGCACCCATTCAGGGAAATAGGCAGGAAAGCGGGCCGGACTGGTGGAATACATATTTCGCCAGGGGGCGCTGTTGGGTTGGTTTTTCACCCCTGTTTCACCTCCCATATTGAACGACAACGTGGTGGTTTTGGTCAGGGTAAAGTCCACATTGGCACGGTAGTTAAAGCGGTTGTAGTGATAGTTCATATCGTAATAACCCTCTTTAATGGCATTAAAGAAGCTGCCTTCATGCAGGTAACCCAATGAGCAAAAATATTTCACAAAATTGGTACCCCCCGTAACGTTAAAGTTGGAGTTGACAGTTGGCGCATATGGGTTGCTCAGCAGGTCAAACCAGTTGACATCGGGAAAACGCAACGCATTGATCGGATTAGAAGGATTGCGATACTCCTCAAGCTGCCACTGCGGGATTAACTCTGCAAACAACCCTTCGTTCATCAGCGCCGTATTGTAATACGACATGGTGGTGAATGAACTGATATGATCAGGTATCCGGGTGGCCTTTTGCATACCGTAAGATGCGGAAACATCCAGTTTAGGTTTACCTAAAACACCCCGTTTGGTGGTAACGATAATTACCCCGTTGGCACCTTTGGCTCCAAACACTGCAGTTGCCGAAGCATCCTTCAATACAGAGATGGTGTTGATCTCGTTGGGGTCCAAATCTGAGAAATCGCGTTCAACGCCATCAACCAGCACCAATGGTCTTGAGCTGTTCCAGCTGGAGAGACCCCGAATGATGATTTCCGACTTGTTGTTTCCCGGCTCACCGGTTTGCTGGATGGTGAGTACACCCGACAGCTTACCGGCAATGGCATTGGTAATGTTGGAGTTACCTGAACGCATCAGCGTCTGGCTGTCCACCTGTGTTATGGCCCCAACCACACTCTCTTTGCGCTGCGTGCCATAACCAACAACAACCACCTCTTCCAACCCCTTGGTCTCCTCCTTCAGGATTACATTGAATTCGGTTTGTGTGCCTATGGGCAACTCCTGGGTGGTCATACCTACAAAGCTGACAACCAGCGTACGGGCATCCGCCGGAATTGAAAGGGTAAACTGCCCGTTGAAATTGGTAACGGTACCAACTGTAGTACCTTGTACAACAACAGTAGCGCCTGGGA
>CAYMXK010000240.1:0-1882 GCA_964393915.1 uncultured Prolixibacteraceae bacterium | reverse complement strand
AAATTGGTAACGGTACCAACTGTAGTACCTTGTACAACAACAGTAGCGCCTGGGATAGGTTCACCCGTGTCGCCGCTTACCTTTCCACGGATAGTTTTTTGCTGCTGCGTAGCATTGACCTCGCTTGCCAGAATTGATATTGCTAAAAATAACAACATCAACAGGGTTTTCATCTTTCGATGGAACGCCCTCTTCCCTGGTTCGAACGGAATGCCGCAGAATAGAGAAATTTTTTCCATAAGGTTTGATGTTTAAATAAATTTGAATGGATTAGATTAATAACTCACTGAAACGAATTACAGTCAATTCGCTTCCTATATGTATGTAATGGAATAAAGAACTGTATGAAAATGGGAATCTTTTTTCCAGAGGTAAATATCAGTTTATACTGATAAGCCTGTACCGAAAAGTAAATTTAAGGTGATTGATGTCGATTTTCCATAAATTAAATTTTATTGGTTTGGTAATTTACAGCTAAGCCTACTCCGAAAAATAAATTTAAGGTGATTGATGTCCTTTATTCATAAATACGGTTTAACTTGGTTTGATAATATTAAATCTAAGTCTGCTATCGATTATCCGGAATTTGTTAAATATGAATAATCCGATAGGTTAAAAATAGGGAGATTATTCCTCATGATATGATACGCTGTTAGCAGAAAAAATAAATAAATTACTATTTTTACATTACTTTTTAAAATGACTCCTGCATGAAAATCAACGAAATGATTGACTCAACTGATCAATCCTCTATAAAGTTTAAGATGGGAGACACCCCCTTCCTCACCCATCCGTGGCATTACCATAGTGAATATCAGATAATTTACCTGCTTGAAAGCACAGGCATCCGGTTTGTGGGTAATCATATTGAACCTTTTGGGCCGGGTGACATGGTAATGGTTGCAGGTAATCTGCCGCATTTCTGGCAGAATGATGATTCTTATTACACCGAAGGTTCACCATTAAGGGCGAGCCGCATCGTGGTGCAGTTTCCACACGATTTTCTGAAACCCAATATCGAAACTTATCCCGAATTCCTGTCCATCAGGAACCTATTGCTCAGATCAGAAAAGGGGATTCGTTTTCTGGCCCCCCATAATGATGAAATTGGTAAAATGTTGCTTGAATTGCCGCATTTGTCAGGCTTGAGGCAGATTATTCGTTTCATAGAAATACTTGATCATATGTCGCAGATCAGCAATTACAAACTTCTGGCCAGCGATGCCTACCACCTTGGGCGGCATGATATATTCGACAACCGGTTGGAAAAAGTTATGCGTTTTCTTACATACAATTATCAAAACCCAATATCTCTGGATGAGGTGGCAGAAGTTGCGGGAATGCATCCCACCTCATTCTCCCGCTATTTTAAGGATAAAACCGGAAAACAGCTGTCTGTATACCTCAACGAATTGAGGATCGGCTTCTCCTGTAAACTACTAACTAAAGGGTCTATGCAGGTTTCGCAGATTTGTTATGAGACCGGGTTCAATAACCTGTCAAATTTCAACCGTATATTTAAAGGTGTCACCGGGCTAACACCCACACAGTACCAGTATCAGTTTTCAAAAGGGGGGCTGGCAGTATAGAAGCGATAGGAACAACCGTTACTTTCCGTTTAAAAAACTGACCCTCAGCCTATTGCTGCACACCTCCCGCTTCGCTTGATATTCACTGATGATGCAAAAGGGAGATGATACCGGCTTCAGGGTTCCCGGCAGCGAAATTGGTTAATTGCCCTTCAGTTGGAGGCCACAACATGTTAAGATACTATCAGAAAAAAAGGATGTATGGCTGAAGCCAGAAAATATATTATTATGTTAATCTATTATTTATCAGAAATTTGAATATGAAAGCAGTGGTTTACGATAAAAAAGGAAGT
>CAYMXK010000239.1:0-7408 GCA_964393915.1 uncultured Prolixibacteraceae bacterium | reverse complement strand
AGTTATTTAGTCTATAACGGTGTAAGAAAACAACAGAAACAGTTAAAAATATTAAAACAGAAAACAATGAAAACAAGAATTTTTACAATGGTAATGTTACTGATGGCTGGAACCATCTTTTTTAGTAACTCAGCATTTGCAGGAAGAAAAAATGCAAAATTAGCCTCAAGCCTTGAAAACGCAACCGATCCCTCCATACAAATAGAATCATGGATGACAAGTGACTTTATCTGGAATCAGGGAATCGTTCTTGAAATGAACACAGTGAGTGAGGAATCTGTGGAACTTGAAAACTGGATGGTAAACACTTTTTTCTGGGATCGGTTTGAAGACGCTCAGGATTACGCTTTACCTCTTGAAGTGTGGATGACCAGTCAGGTAGTTTGGGAAAAAACAGAAGGAGTTACAGAACCCGTTCTGAGTCTGGAAGATTGGATGCTCGACGTCAGTTTTTGGGACAGTGGATATATGGTAATAGTAACCGAATCAGAAGAAACATTGAAGCTGGAAGATTGGATGACCAACAACGATATTTGGAATTCATAAGTCTAATAGGTAGTTTGGTAGTTAGTTATTTGGTTTTTTTTTGAGACAGGTTGCGCAGATGCAGCCTGTCTTTTTTAATTGGCCTGATTGCGGGCAAAAAAAAAGAGGCTGCCACAAAACCGGGGCAGCCTCTTTTAAATAAAAGGGAATAAATTCTTGTTTATTTTTTTACCGGATGTTTGCCGGCTTTATCTCCACCATCAGGAAGTTTTTAGGAACAATTTCATTGCGCTGAACATGAATCTTTACGATTTCTCCATCAAAGGGCATCAGTACATTATTGTGCATTTTCATGGCTTCCAGAACGAGGATGGGCTGTCCTGCCTTTACTTTTTCTCCCGTTTTAATCATCACATCGATGATCGTGCCGGGAATAAAAGAGTTAATGTTGTTCGGGTTATGCGGTTGCCACACTTTGCGGTTTTTAAATTTCCGGGTTAAGTATGTAGGGTATTTTGCCCCCTGAACAATCAGGAATTCCATGGGTTGACTTTCTTTTATTTCTTTTGTCATAATATTCAATTACAGGTTATTTGCGTATTGAGAAGTTGATATTAAAAGGGTGGAATTCCATGCTTTTTATCAGGAAGGAATACGCTCTTGTTTTTAGAAACCTTCAATGCATGCAGGATGCGTTGCCGGGTATCGCTTGGCTCAATCACCTCGTCAATATACCCTTTTGCCGCAGCCACGTATGGATTCGCAAATTTTTCCTTGTACTCCTGTATTTTCTGCTGGCGCATAGCTTCCGGATCTTCAGCTTCCATGATTTCTTTTCTGAAAACGATATTGGCAGCACCTTCAGGGCCCATCACAGCGATTTCTGCTCCTGGCCAGGCAAACACGAAGTCGGCACGCAGGTGCCGCGAGTTCATGGCAATATAGCCTCCACCATATGCCTTGCGAAGAATGACAGTTACTTTTGGTACTGTGGCTTCGCTGTATGCATATAGTATCTTGGCGCCGTGGCGTATAACCCCGGCGTGTTCCTGATCTACTCCCGGCAGGTATCCTGGCAGGTCTTCGATAGTTGCAATAGGAATGTTGAAAGAATCACAATACCTGATAAATCGGGCAGCCTTGTCGGAGCTGTCGCAATCAAGAACACCTGCCAGTACCAATGGCTGGTTAGCAACAAAGCCGACCGTTTCACCGTCGAGGCGACCAAAGCCAATGATAATGTTGGGTGCAAAATGTTCCATTATTTCGAGAAATTCCGAGCCGTCGGTAATCGATTTGATTACTTCACGCATATCGTAGGGAACTCGCGGGTCGGCAGGAACCAGTTTTTCAATTCCTTTGCCTTTTTTAGGCAACCTGGCAGGGTAGGGCTGCGCCTTTTCTTTGTTGTTCCAGGGAATGTAAGAGATCAGTTTTTTGATCTGCTCAAAGCATTCCAGCT
This sequence comes from uncultured Prolixibacteraceae bacterium, assembly GCA_964393915.1. Classification (GTDB taxonomy): domain Bacteria; phylum Bacteroidota; class Bacteroidia; order Bacteroidales; family Prolixibacteraceae; genus UBA1413. Next base: position 5,460 of record CAYMXK010000239.1, on the reverse strand, counting down.
CGCTCATGGCATAGAAATGGGCGTTGCCTGTAATTTCGGCATGGACACGTGCTCCTCCCAGCTCCTCCATCGATATGTCTTCACCCAGAACCGATTTGATAACGCTTGGGCCGGTAATAAACATCTTTGAGATATTTTCGACAACGAAAACAAAATCGGTAAGGGCGGGTGAATAAACTGCCCCACCTGCACACGGGCCAAGAATTACCGAAATCTGTGGAATTACTCCGGAGGCAAGGGTGTTGCGGAAAAATATTTCGCCATAACCAGCCAATGAGTTGACTCCTTCCTGGATGCGGGCACCTCCCGAGTCGTTGATCCCGATCAGCGGAACCCTCATTTTCAGGGCATGATCCATGATTTTGGTAATTTTACGGGCATGCATCAATCCCAGTGAACCCCCGGCAACAGTAAAGTCCTGTGCAAAAACGCAAACAGGCTTGTTGAACATGGTTCCGGTTCCGATGATCACGCCATCGCCGTGAAGAACTTTGGTTTCCATACCAAAATCACGTGCGGTATGTTCAACGAAAAGGTCGTATTCGTGAAAGGATTTATTGTCGAGAATGGCCAGAACCCTTTCGCGGGCAGTGAGTTTCCCCATTTGCGCCTGTTTTTCAATGGCCTCGTCGCCACCTCCCTTTTGCACCTCCTGCTTACGCTTACGGAGATCAAGAATGTTGCTTCTTAATGACATAAAAGTTTGATTTTTAATTATCACTCTTCCGTTTAAACGGCATTTTCTTCTGGTAAACCGGGGTCAAAAATAGCTAAATTTTCGTACCACAATTTTTAATCGGCTTTCTTTTAACTCAATTTAAACTTTCGTAACTGCTTGTTTTTAAACAATTTTACTTTTGGGTTTAAAGTTTCTGGTATTTATGAAGACCTTGTCCTTGCCAATTCAGCCTTTGGAACAAATGATCTGTAAATGCCGGCGCATAGCTGGCAAAGTGAGTATTGTAGCCCTTTATCCTAACGGGCAGCCCATCTGTACAGCATAAGGGCTATCAGGCTGTAAAGGATATTGGGAATCCATACTGCAATAGCCGGCGGCACATTTCCATTAATGGAGAATACCACAGCAATCTGCTGAAAAAGTATGTATGAAAAACTTAGAAGAAGGCCTAATCCGAGGTGCAACCCAAGTCCCCCCTTGATTTTTCTGGACGCCAAAGACACGCCGATAATGGTGAGTATAAATGAGGAGAAGGGTCCTGAGCGGCGTTTGTGTTTCTCAATGTCGTAATTCACTGAATTCACTCCTCTGAGGCGCATACTGGCAATTTCAGCATTAAGTTGAGGTGTGTTAAGGGTTTCCATCAGGTTGGACTCCATTTTAAACTCAGCAGGTGTCATGTTGAGGGTGGTGTCAATCCGGTATCCTTTTTCGATGGTTTCGTAACCGTTGTGAAACTTGCGCAGCCAGTAATTGTTTATGATCCATTTGCTGGTTTCTTCATCCCATCTGATATTGTCGGCAGTTAGTTTTTCAGTAAGTTTCCGGTCTTCAAATTTTTCCAGGGTAAACCTGTAACCCACATTGTTGCCTGTAAATGAATGCATATAAATGTATACTCCCGGTTCAATCTGCCGGTGGATATTCCTTTCAGTCTGCATCTTTCCCTGGTTGATGTACTTGTTCCTGAAATCCACCCGGCCTTTATTGGCTCCCGGAATAATATGGTTACCAAGTATATATGTGAATATGGCTATGATGGTTGCAGAAACCAGGTAAGGGCGCATGAGCCGTTTGTATGACACTCCGCTGCTCAGGATGGCAATTATCTCGCTGTTGTAAGCAATTTTAGATGTAAAGTAAATAACCGCGATAAAAGTGAACAGCGGGCTGAACAGATTGGCAAAGTAGGGGATGAAGTTCAGGTAATAGTCAAAAATGATGTCACGGGTGGGAATGTCGTTTGAAATAAATTCATCCAGATTTTCAGATATGTCGAAAATTGTTGCGATACTGATGATCAGTGCAATAGAATAAATAAAAGTTCCCAGGAACTTCCAGGTAATATAAAAATCTATGATCTTGTAATGCTTCATTTTTAAACTTTTCACAACCTTCTGGTGATTTTCTCCATCATCTCCTCCTTCCACTGCGTAAATGTACCCGCGATGATTTTATTCCGTGCTTCTCCCACCAGCCAGAGATAAAATGCGAGGTTGTGTTCGCTGGCAATCTGTGCACCCAGCATTTCTTTCGAAATTACGAGGTGGCGCAGGTATGCTCTTGAATAGTGGTGATCTACAAACGAAGTGCCGTTAACATCAACGGGTGAATGGTCATTCATCCATTTATTGTTTCTGATGTTGATGATACCCTCGCTGGTGAAAAGCATCCCGTTTCTTCCATTGCGCGTGGGCATCACGCAGTCAAACATATCTACGCCCCTGTCGATGGCCTCGAGAATATTTGCCGGAGTACCAACGCCCATCAGGTATCGTGGTTTGTTTTCAGGTAATTCGGCATTAACTACCCCGATCATTTCGTACATTATTTCTTCAGGTTCGCCTACAGCCAGACCGCCTATAGCATAACCATCGGCGTCAAAATTTTGAATGTCGATGGCGGCCTGTCGTCTGAGATCGGCATATGCAGCGCCCTGTACAATAGGGAAAAGTGATTGTTCGTAACCATATTTGGGAGACGTCGTGCTGAAATGCCGAAAGCATCTGTCGAGCCATCTCTGGGTGAGTTGGAGCGATTTGCGGGCGTATTCATAATCCGCATCACCCGGGGCACACTCATCGAAAGCCATAATAATGTCGGCGCCAATGGTTCGCTGTATGTCCATCACGCTTTCAGGCGTGAAGAGGTGGTATGATCCGTCAATGTGTGACTGGAACTTAACACCCTCCTCTGATAGTTTCCGGAGATCGCCAAGGGAGAAAACCTGGAAACCACCACTGTCGGTCAGAATGGGGCCATCCCATCCATTAAACCGGTGCAGGCCGCCGGCATCCTCCAGAACCTGTAGCCCGGGACGCAGATATAAATGGTAGGTGTTTCCCAGGATGATCTGTGCTTTAATATCATGTTTCAGGTCACGTACATGAATGCCCTTCACCGATCCTGCCGTTCCTACCGGCATAAATATCGGCGTAAGAATCTCCCCATGGGGCGTGCTCAGTTTTCCGGCCCGCGCTTTCGATCCTGTACAGGTTGTCTCAAGTTTAAAATGCATCGTATTTTCAGAATGGGCACAAAGATAATTATTCTCCCTGATATGAGGGATTTTGACCCAAACTGCCAGGTTAAAAACTTATAAAAGATCGATGTGCCCTCTCATCGCGCAGAAATCATGAGAATTGTCAGGCAATGGCAGATTTTTCGTCGGGTTGAGATCAATTTATCCTACGAATCACTGCATATCTGAGAATACTTTTAATTTTGCCGGTAAAACAGCTGTATGCCTGATGAAGTTATTTCCTACCTGTATTCTCTGAGTTTAACTGATTATATTATAATCGGTATTATAGCATTAATTTGGCTTTTCAGGTTTCTGTACGATATTTTCCTGTATGGACGACTGGCCATCCGCAAGGCAGCTCCTGCAGGGACGTCTTCCCTGCCGGTAACTGTAATGATTGTCGAGCGAAACGAGGAACAGCGGTTGCAGACCAACCTGCCTGCATGGCTTCAGATGGGATACCCCAACTATGAGGTGCTTGTTGTAGATGATTTTTCAGAGGATAATTCCCTGGCTACCCTGGCTTTGTTGCGAAAAAAATATCCACGCCTGAAATTTACTTCATTGAACCAGGAGACCCGCTACTCGGAGAAACTCTCGAGGAACCTGGGACTCAAAGCTGCATCACATGAAATGATAGTAATGTCGCATCCTGCCATTCTCATCCCTGATAACCATTGGCTTCCGGGGATTTCCGCAGCTGTTTCCAGTGGGAAGGATGTGGTTATTGGTTATTGTAACCTGTTACCGCGAAAAGGGATCCTGCACCAGTTGTACCGCACAGAGTCCTTCCTTCAGCAAATTGACAGCATGGCCTGCTCAATCGCCGGCTTGCCTTATGTGACTGCTGAGGAAAATGTGACATTCCGTAAATCTGCTTATCTGGAGACAGGGGGGCTTGCGGGAAAAATCAGGGAGGAATACCTTAATCTGGAAATGGTGGTCAACAGTATTGTAAAGTCAGAAAATGTAGCCGTTCTTCCGGTTGGCAATCTGGCGCTTCGTAAAGATCTTGAGCTGGATGAAACCATGGTCCGGGATCTTTTCCACAAATCATTCAGGTTAAAGAGATATTTAAAACCGGGTACCCGCCTCTTTATTGGGCTTTCACGAATAACCAGCCTTTTGCTTATACCTTCGTTTCTTCTGCTGGCAGTGAGTTATCCCGGCCTGGCCCTTATTGCAGCAATTTTAATTGCCTTAAAATCAATCGTTTACCTGTTTATCATAAATAGGTTGTTAACCAGGCTTCACGAGCCAAAATTATTCGTAACTTCGTTGTTGTACGGAATCATTGCGCCATATTACAGAACTATTGCGCATTGGCGGTTCATTCAATCAAGGAAAAAGCGAAAATGGGGCAATTAAAAGAGAACCTTTCGAATAAGGCACTACGGGATTATGATTTGGTTCAGGCAGCGCTCGATGGTGACGAAACTGCATTTGCACGCCTGTTGGCTCGCTATAAGGATGCCATCTATTTCATGTTGCTGAAGATGGTGAACAACAGAAGCGATGCTGAGGACCTGACCCTTGAGGCTTTCGGCAAGGCATTCAAGAATCTTCATCAATATTCGCCCAGTTATGCTTTCAGTACATGGCTTTTTAAGATTGCCTCCAATAACTGTATCGACTTTCTGCGAAAGAAGAAAGGCAATCTGGTGCCCATCGAAGGGAGCCAGGATACATCTGAAAATGAATCTCCGGTGAAGTTGAAGTCAAAGGATCCCAATCCTGAGGAAAGGCTTATCAGGAAGCAAAAGGCTATTTTGATGCGCAGAGTGGTCAGAAAACTAAAACCCCGTTACCAGACACTGGTTGAATACCGTTATTTTAAGGAGTTGTCCTACGAAGAAATCGCGACGGAACTGGATCTTCCTTTGGGTACCGTTAAGGCTCAGCTTTTCAGGGCACGCGAGATGCTTTTCAAGTTAATAGACTCCACTGAAATGGGAGAGAAGGATTAGAACTTCATGGTTATGTCAGAAAGTTTCAGTTTGATTCAGAAATATTTTTCCGGACTCAGTGAAATCCAGGTTTCCCGTTTTCTTCAACTCGGAGCCCTTTATTTTGAATGGAATGAGAAAATCAATGTAATCTCGCGCAAGGATATAGGCTCTTTGTATGAGAAGCATGTGCTGCATTCACTGGCCATCGCTAAAGTGATCAGGTTCAGTGGGGAAACAAGGATACTTGATGTAGGCACTGGCGGTGGTTTCCCGGGTATTCCTCTGGCCATACTTTTCCCTGAAACAAG
>CAYMXK010000238.1:0-7415 GCA_964393915.1 uncultured Prolixibacteraceae bacterium | reverse complement strand
TTCCGGGAGGTATGAAAAACATTTATAAAGATGTAATATGCTTTGTAAATTTTTCTATGTTGATTTTCAGTCTTTTCTGACTAAATGAGGTGCAGCCTCCCGTTTATTCCTTGTACCAGCCAGAGTAGGTAGAATAGGCATTGGCAATGCGCATTACCTCCCCTTCAAGCAGTTCGGGGCTGATGTCTTTCACTTTTTTTGCCGGCACACCTGCGTAAACACTGCCCGATTCCACTATGGTGCCTTTGGTCACTACCGATCCGGCTGCAACAATGGAGTTGCTTTCTACTACTGCGTTGTCGAGTACCACTGCATTGATGCCAATCATTACATTGTCTTGCAGCGTGCACCCATGCACGGTAGCGTTATGGGCAATGGTTACATTGCTTCCTATGTGTGTAGGCGATTTTTTGTAGGTGGCATGTATTACTGCGCCATCCTGGATGTTGGTATTGCTGCCGATTCTGATAGAGTGAACATCGCCCCTGATAACGGCATTGTACCAGATACTACAGTTGTCGCCGATTTCAACATCACCAATGATAACAGCCGTTTCAGCAATAAAACAATTGCTTCCGATGGAGGGTGTTTTCCCGTTGAGTGACCTGATTAATCCCATTGTCTGTACTAATTTTAAATTGATGCAAAGGTATGAAACGACCATGAATAACCAATATTCACACAAGAGGAACAGTATAATTTTGATGGGAGAAACATCGAATACCTTTAAAAACTAACAATTATAATGAGATGAAAACCGATAAAGTTTTCACTTTTTCATTAGGGGCTGTTAAATATTGGTTATTTTTGCCGACTATCAGATTTAGAAATCAATTGAAATTTCAAAAAATAGGACTCCATGAAGGAAGCAAAAGTTATCGAACTCGAAGAAGTAGCCATACGGTTTTCGGGTGATTCTGGCGATGGGATGCAGCTTACCGGAACATTGTTCTCCGATGCATCAGCCCTTTTAGGAAACGATATTTCCACCTTCCCTGATTATCCTTCCGAGATCAGGGCACCTCAGGGAACTGTAGGTGGCGTTTCAGGTTTTCAGGTACAATTCGGGCATAAGGCTGTTCACACTCCCGGTGATTTTGCCCACGTCCTGGTGGCCATGAACCCGGCTGCCGTTAAGGCAAATGCCCGCTTTATGAATCCCGGCGGTACCATTATTTACGATCGCGACGCTTTTAATGAAAAGAACCTGCGCAAGGCCAATTTTCAGACCGACGATCCGTTTACTGAATGCAATCTGCTGGATTACACGCTAATTGCCGTGCCTATTACCACTCTCACCCAGGAAAGTCTGAAAGACCTTGGTCTCGATAACAAGAGTATCCTCCGCAGCAAAAATATGCTCGCGCTCGGTCTGGTTTGCTGGATATTTAACCGTCCGCTTACCTACATTGAAGAGTATCTTCAGACAAAATTCTCGAAAAAACCGCTGGTTGTAGAATCCAACATGAGGGTACTTCATGCCGGCTACAATTACGGTGCGAACCTGCAGCACGTTACACCGCAGTATCTGGTAAACCCGGCGCCGATTGAGCCCGGAGTATACCGCAACGTGAACGGAAACCAGGCTACTGCATGGGGTTTGATCGCTGCTGCTGAGAAATCGGGCCTCGATCTTTTTGTTGGTTCATATCCCATTACTCCGGCAACGGAAATTCTCCAGGCGCTTGCAGACCGGAAGGATCTGGGCGTAAAATCCTTTCAGGCGGAGGATGAGATTGCCGGTATAGCTACAGCCATCGGAGCTGCATTTGCGGGAAACCTTGCTGTGACAACCACTTCAGGCCCCGGATTTGCGCTCAAATCTGAAGCGATCGGCCTTGCTGTGATGGCCGAACTGCCACTGGTGATTGTCAACGTACAACGTGGAGGTCCGTCAACCGGTCTGCCCACCAAAACCGAGCAGTCTGACCTCCTGCAGGCCCTCTATGGCAGAAATGGCGAAAGTCCGGTTGTCGTGGTCGCCGCCAGTACTCCGTCTGACTGCTTCTGGTATGCCTTCAAATCGGCCCAGATTGCGCTGGAAAGAATGGTGCCGGTGGTATTACTTACCGACGGGTTCCTGGGCAACGGAAGCGACCCATGGAAGGTACCCACGATGAATGACCTGCCGGAAATCAAAATCAGGAAAGCCACAGATGCCAGCCAGTTTAAGGCATACAGGCGCGATGAGGATACCCTTGCCCGCGAATGGGCTATTCCGGGGATGCCGGGATTCCAGCACCGCATTGGCGGACTCGAGAAAAATGTTGCCGGGAATGTGAGCCACGATCCCGAAAATCATCAGATCAACTCCTATATACGTAAGAATAAGGTTGATCGGGTGGTCAGTATGATACCCCCTCTCGAAGTTTGCGGCGACGATTCTGGAGAAGTACTGATCGTGGGGTGGGGTGGTACATTCGGACATATGCTCAGCACATTACGTGAACTGCGTTTAGAGGGCAGAGACGTAAGCCTTGCTCATTTCAATTATATCATGCCTTTACCGGCCAATACACATGAAGTGTTCAGCAAGTTCAAAAAGATCATTGTTTGCGAATTGAATCTTGGTCAGTTTGCCAGCTACCTGCGCGATAAAATACCCGGATTCCAATACCATCAGTACAACAAGGTGCAAGGGTTGCCCTTTACGGTGAAGGAATTGAAAGATGCGGTAATTAAACTTCTGGAGGATAAGTAATGAGTGATTTAAAATATACCATCAAGGATTTTAAGAGCGAAAATGAAGTTCGCTGGTGCCCGGGTTGCGGCGACTTTGCCATCATGAATGCAGTGCAGCGCACTATGGCGGAGCTGGGCGTGAAACACGAAGATTATGCAGTTGTTTCAGGGATAGGCTGCTCTTCGCGCTTTCCCTATTATATGAGCACCTATGGTTTCCATACCATCCACGGACGTGCCATGGCTGTGGCATCGGGTGTTAAATGTGCCAACCCTGATCTTAATGTATGGGTTATCACGGGCGATGGCGACGGCATGGCCATTGGGGGTAACCACTTTATCCATTTGGTCCGGCGCAACATCGATATCAATCTCATTCTCTTCAATAACAAGATTTACGGCCTGACCAAGGGGCAGTATTCCCCCACAACCGACAGGGGATTTAAAACCAAAACGTCACCCTACGGAACTATTGAGGATGCTTTTGTTCCCGGACAGCTTGTTATTGGCGCACGGGGTAATTTCTTTGCCAGATCGATTGATACCAACATTAAACTGAGCCAGGAGATCTTTACCCAGGCAGCAAAGCATCAGGGTACATCGGTCGTCGAAGTACTGCAAAACTGTGTGATCTTCAATGACGGAATCCATGATCAGATTACCGATCCTGCGCACAGATCTGACCGGCAGTTGATCCTCAGACAAGACGAGCCCATGCTTTTCGGGGAAGAAAACCAGAAAGGACTGGCGTTTGTCAAAGGTAAGCTGAAAGTAGTGACCCTTGGTGAAGGCGGGATTACCATCGACGATATCCTGGTCCACGATGCCACGGATCCTGATCCATCGGTACACCTGGCGCTGGTAAATATGCAACTGCCTCATTTTCCGGTCGCATTCGGTGTAATTCGCAGCGTCGCTGCCCATGTTTACGACCAGGAGATGGTGGCCCAGATAGATGCCATCAAGCAACTTAGCAAGATCAATACCATGGACCAGCTGTTGCTTTCAGGCAATACCTGGGTGGTTGAAGACAATGGCAATTGGGTTGACGAGGATGACACATGTCCTAAAATGCACTAAAGTTTCTGCTCCTTAGGAAGTGAAAATAACATATTTTTTGCCATCAGGTCAATGAAAAGCAAGGGTTTAAAAAAGAAGGCACAATGACTCAAAAAAATCGCTAATTTTCAGGAAAATTAGTGTACCAATGAATCTGGACCGTATCACCCTTTCGGAGATTTATAAGAAGAAGAAGAGCGACCGCGATATCTTTCACGAACTGATGCCTTTTAAGGTCAAGGAAGTGTTGCTGATTGCCACCATTTACGACTCCTATTCGATAGTGCGTGAGGGTCAGATCAGTGACAAGATTGTAGGCGAATATCTTCAGCTAAACCTCTATGCTGCTCCGCGGTTTACCAGTGTGAGCGCGATGGATGAGGCGATACAGATCCTTGGTCAGCGCGATTTTGATGTGGTGATTATCATGGCGGGCCTCGATAAGGCCACCCCTCTCCGGATTGCCCGGGCCATTCGCCAGAAGCGGCCTGCCATACCTATCCTGTTGCTCGTTAATAACAACGCCGACTTGCGCTATTTTCAGGAAGAGAGCAACCGTTCAGAGTATTTCAACCGCACATTTGTCTGGAATGGCAACTCCAATGTGTTTCTGGCCATGATCAAGTACATCGAGGACCAAAAAAACCTTGACCCCGATACCAGGCTTGGAAATGTCCGCGTGGTCCTGCTGGTTGAAGACAGTATCCAGTACTATTCCCGTTACCTGCCCATGCTGTATGCCACCATCATGACCCAAACCCAGAATCTGGTTGAGGATGAATCGGCAACTGAGCTTAACAAGATAGTTAAAATGAGGGCGCGGCCAAAAGTTATCCTGGTGAGCACCTACGAAGAGGCAGTAAAAGTGATCGACAGCTACCGCGATTATATCCTGTGCGTGGTCTCCGATGTGAAGTTTGAAAGGGAGGGAGTGATGGATGAAAATGCAGGAGTTGAATTGCTCCGGTATGTGAACCGCGTGATGCGTTTCCCTATCCCTTTGTTGCTGCAGTCGCACGACATCAGCAATGCAGAGCGGGCCCATTCGATGGGTGCAGATTTTATCGATAAAAACTCCGACAGCCTCGCCCTTGATATTTTGAACTTCCTATACCGGCGGTTGGGTTTTGGTAGTTTCGTTTTCAAAGATCTGGATGGGAATCCCCTCATGGAGGCGAATAACCTTCAGGAGTTTGAAGAGATGTTCAGGATAATTCCCGACTCCGCGCTGGAGTACCATGGAAGGCGCAACTCCTTCAGCACATGGCTTATGGCCCGTGGTGAGATCAATATGGCAGATAAGCTGAAGCCTTACCAGACCGAAGATTTTGGAAGTACCGAGGATCTCCGGCAATTTTGCCTTGACGTTTTTCATGAAGTCCGGCTGAAGAAATTGCAGGGACGCATCATCAAATTTGAACAGGGCCTGGTCAATTCCAACCGTTATGTGGTGCGCATGGGCAAAGGGTCACTGGGCGGAAAGGGACGTGGTATGGCTTTTATGAGCAACTTCATCGAAAACATCGATTTTAGCCGTATCATCAGTGGAATGTCCATTCGAATTCCTGCAACAGCCGTGCTTGGCGCAGTGGAGTTTGACAGGTTTATCGAGTCCAATAATTTATATGAAACCATATACAGCACCAATGATTATGAGAATGTCTGCAACCAGTTTGTGGAAGCCTGGTTTGAGGATGATATCAACACGCGGCTGACAGAGTATCTGTCGGTGATGAAGTGCCCGCTGGCCATACGCTCATCAGGGCTGTTCGAGGATTCACTATTGCGGCCATTTTCGGGTGTATATGCCACCTTCCTGATACCCAATAACCATCCTGATATCAATGTCCGTTTTGAGCAGTTGGTTACTGCCATCAAGCTGGTGTACGCCAGTATATTTACAGAGTCGGCCCAAATGTATTTTGATGCCATTGACTACAAAATAGAGGAAGAAAAAATGGCTGTGATTATTCAGGAAGTAGTGGGGCACGAATTTCATGGTAAGTATTATCCTCATATTTCCGGGATAGCCCAGTCCTACAACTATTATCCGGTAGCCTATATGGAACCGGAGGATGGTTTTTCGGTGACAGCCATTGGCCTGGGCATGTATGTTGCCGGAGGGGAGAATGCTTACAGGTTCTGCCCCAGGTATCCCACGCTCAACAGCACCTCCCTCCGGGATCAGATCAGGGAATCGCAACGTCATTTTTATGCGCTCGACATGACCAAAACCACTTTCGACCTGGTAAAAGAGGGGGAACACGCCGCAGTCCGCCGTTACCGGATCAAGGAGGCCGAGGCAGATGGAACGCTGGAAATGAGCGTCTCGACCTATAGTATGGAAAACGATGAGATTGTGCCGGGCATGCCTTTCCCCGGGCCCAGGGTGGTTGATTTTGCCAATATACTTAAATACAACTCTATACCGCTTTCAGAAACTTTGCAACTGTTGCTGAAACTGTTCAGGGAGGCCATGGGTACTCCTGTGGAGATGGAATATGCCATAGATTTGAAACCCGGGGATAACGGATTGCCCACTTTTTATCTCCTGCAGATCAAGCCGTTGATCAGGTGCGAGGAGGAGGTGAATATTGAGCCGCTCCCTGATAATCAGGACAACCTTTTAATGTATGCCGAAAGAGGCATGGGCAATGGCAGGATCACGCACATCACGGATGTGGTATTTGTGGAGTCCCATCAGTTCAGTACTCTGATTACCAAAGAGATTGCTTCTGAAATCAGTCAGTTCAACAAACAGTTTGAAGAGGAAAACAAGGAATATGTGTTGGTTGGCCCGGGACGATGGGGGTCTAACGACCATTTTACCGGAATTCCCGTTTACTGGGCAGGCATTTCAAAGGCCAGGGTAATTGTGGAGCTCGGTTTGCACGACTTTCCGCTCGAAGGCTCTCTGGGATCTCATTTTTTTCACAATGTAACCTCCATGAATGTGGGTTATTTTTCGATTCCACACAATTCAAATTCCTCATTTTTTCATATGGATGTGCTTCAGAGTCAGGAAACAGTCAGGCACACCGGTTATATCAGGCATGTGCGGTTTGAAAGTCCTCTCACGATATTGATGGATGGGCGCAAACGACAGGCGGTCATCGAATTTTCCAATGGAAACGACGAAAAGAAGGGATCAGCCTTCGAGCGGTGAGTTCCATATCTCATAGGACTTCAATGCCTGCAGCTCAAGCATTTCGTAGCCATTTTTTACTGCAGCTCCCATTTGCAAACCTTTCTCCATGAAAAGGGTCATGTCAGGATTATAAACCAGGTCGTAAAAAAGATGCCTGTCTGATGCATATTCATAGGGAATATCGGGGTATGTACCGGTATCGGGCGAAGTGCCCAGCGGGGTGGTATTAACAATCACCGAATATTCACTCATGATTTCCCGGGTTAAATTGTGGTAGGTTATTGCTCCTGGAATCACCCTGCGTGATACAGTGAGGGTTTCGATGCCAAGTTTCTCCAGAACAAACAGTATGGCCCTTGAAGCTCCGCCGGTTCCCAGCACAAGCGCCTTGCGGTGGTGTGGTTTCAGCATCGGCCGGAGGCTCTCTTCAAACCCGTAAACGTCGGTATTGAAACCTTTTAGAAACAATCTTCCATGCTCGTGCCGTTCAATTCGGATTGTATTTACGGCCCCGATGGCAAGTGCT
>CAYMXK010000237.1:0-7425 GCA_964393915.1 uncultured Prolixibacteraceae bacterium | reverse complement strand
TATTATCACGCGGGCGATCCCTGGGTAATCCGCCGTAATATTGCCATGATGGCTGCTTCCGGGGTTGATTTTATCTGTTTCGATGTGTCCAATGCCTATACATACCCGCCGGTGGTTCGATTACCTGTTTTTTGCTGAATAAATCAAATTTTAAAAAGGTATGAAAATATAACACTATTATTAATCATGAAAATACACTCTTCAATTACTAAAAACCTGCTATTGGCCTCCCTGGGTTTTTGTTGTCTTGGCCTTTCTGCCGATGTAAATGGATTGGAAAATACATCAGAAAAAAAAGCTCCGAATATTATCTATATTCTCGCAGACGACATGGGCTATTCTGACCTGGGATGCTATGGTGGGGAGATAGAAACCCCTGCCATTGACAGGTTGGCCAATGAGGGATTGCGTTTTCGTCAGTTTTATAACCAGGCAAAATGCGAACCTACACGCACAGCAGTGATGACCGGAATGTACCATGGACGTGCAGGCTTGTCATTACAAAACCCTGGGGCAACCCTTGGCGAGGCCTTGCGCACCGCTGATTACCGGACTTATATTATTGGGAAGTGGCATTTGCCTGCAAACCCAACCCGCAAGGAACAGACCCCTGTAGAGCGCGGATTTGATGCCTTTTATGGGCTTTATGACGGCGCTTCCTCTTATTTCCCCAGTGGAATAGGACGGAATATTGTATCTCTTGATTCTGATGCTCCCGGTGAATTTATTACTCCTTACAGTTTGGATCATTTTCGTCCGCATGACCAATGGGGCCTGGGAGAGGATGCTAAAAGGTTTTTGCTTCAATCTTCTTTTCCTGAGGGGTTTTACATGACAGATGCTTTCGGGGACCATGCAGTTCATTTTATTGACGATGCAGTCTCCAACCATCCTGATCGTCCTTTTTTTCTTTACCTGAGCTTCAATGCACCTCATACGCCCCTCCAGGCTCCTGTTCCATTGATTGAAAAATACCGTGGCTATTACAGTAAGGGATGGGACCAGATCAGGGAAGAGAAATGGCAACGCATTCAGAAGCTTGGTCTGGTCGATCCTCAATGGAAATTGCCGCCATGGCGGATAGATGTACCGGCCTGGGTAAATCTGTCGGAAGAAGAAAAGGAAAAAGAGGCCCACCGCCGCGCCGTATATGCCGCAATGGTCGACAACATGGATCAGAATATTGCAAAGGTACTTGACCGGCTTGATCAACTGGGTATAGCTGAAAATACCCTGGTGGTGTTCATGAGCGATAATGGCTCCCAGGCGTTTGACAATGCCAGCATTAACCAGCGGCTTGTCGACCCGTCTCATCCTGACTCAAGGTGGTGCATGGGTGCAGTATGGGCCTCATTGAGTAATATGCCGTTCAGATATAACAAACAATCGCAGCATATGGGTGGTAACTGTACTCCCTTTGTTGCGCGCTGGCCTGCTGTAATTGAAGCGGGTGGCCTGACCGATGAACCCGGACATATCATTGACCTGATGGCCACCTTTGTAGATATTGGTAATGCCGATTATAATTCTCTGAATGTGCCTCCTATGGATGGTGAAAGCCTGATGCCGGTTTTTGAGGGAGGAACACGTCAGCCTCCCTTGTGGGGCTTTGAGTTCGGGCAGACAGACTTTGCCGTGATACAGGGCAACTGGAAGCTGGTCAACTTCCGCAGTGGTCCCTGGCGCTTGTACGACCTGAAAGAAGACCGGACAGAAATGAACAATCTGGCCTGGAAATATCCGGAAAAGGTAAAAGAATTGGCTGGGTTTCATTACGATTGGGCTATGGATGTGTTTGGCAATAGAAACAGGACACATTCCGGCCGAAACATGGTTATCAGTGAAAACGATGCCCAACATATGCGATACACCGCGGTAATCAACAGCGACCGTCTTGGTTTCTATAGAAATCCACCTGTCAATGCCGATGTCGGGGTAGTGGGTGAAGTTCAGCTATCCGATGTGCGTGAGGCTCATGAAGTTTGGTCTGTGACCTCCAGGGGTTCAGGGCTTATCCAGGCACAATCAGAAGGATTCACATTTATCAGTATGCCCCTGGTTGGCGACGGGGAGGTGATTGCCTATGTGGAAAGGATTGAGGAAGGTGCAGACCTGGAGAATCTTCTGCTTGGCGTAATGATGCGGGAATCCAAAGAGCCGGGAAGTCCTTTCGTAATGACCGCCTTGAATCCTCTGTCAGGATCTGCCAATCAGTTAAATCGCTCAAGGAGCCACACTTCCTCATCTTTAAATCATATTGACGCCGGCATCAGGGCACCGTTGTTTATTCGCCTGAGGCGCGACGGGAATCTGTTTACCTCCTCCTATTCGTCCGACACATATGTGTGGACAGATTTCTCTGTTGTATCTGTCTCATTAACAGAGAAATTGCTTGCCGGACTGGCGGTATCTTCCGGGGGAAATGATACAGCAAGGGTGATCTTTCGCGAATGGGACAATATTGAATTCTAAAATATCACAATGACAAGGAACTATTGAATAATCAATAATATTATGGCTTTCAATAGTGATTTTCTCAAACTGAAGGAAATGAGATGCGTTCCGATATAGACACGACAAGCTTTATACAACCTGAGGAAATCGCTGATATAGTCGAATTATGCCTGCCATGACAATAAAAATCATAATAATATGAAGGAAAATATTTTGAAATCCGGGGCTAACCATTCAAATGGAATCAAACGTCGGGAGTTTCTCAGAAGAGCTGCTATTGGAAGCACAGCCATTGCATTTTCTCCCATCCTCCTTTCATGCAGGGGGCTACGGAAAAAACCCAATATCGTGTATGTTTTTGCGGATCAATGGCGGGCTTCAGCCTTTGGGTATACAGGTGACCCGAACATCCGTACGCCAAACATCGACCGGCTGGCCGGAAGAAGCATGAATTTCCGCAACACCGTGTCTGTTTGTCCATTGTGCACGCCATACCGGGCTGCATTATTGACAGGGCGCTATCCCACATCTACAGGTATGTTTGTCAACGACCTCTATTTGCCTTCAGAAGAGTTGTGCATGCCCGAGATATTTAGCAAGGCCGGATATGATACCGGCTACATCGGCAAGTGGCATCTCGATGGCCATGGGCGTAGTGCGTTCATTCCCGGGAAGCGACGTCAGGGCTGGGACTATTGGAAGGCTGCTGAGTGCGACCATAACAATCCCCGGTCGCATTATTTCACCGGCGATTCAGATGAAAGGCTTTTCTGGGAGGGCTATGATGCATTTGCACAAACGAAGGATGCATCGCAATATATCCTGGATCATGCACCAAACGACAACCCATTTATCCTGATGTTGTCTTATGGGCCTCCCCATCCGGCATCTCCCCCTGCCCCCGGGGAGTTCAGGGCGATGTATCCGGCTGGGAATATCGTGTTGCCCCCCAATGTTCCTGAGGGGTATGAGGAGGAAGCCAGGCGGCACCTGAGTCATTACTATTCACATGGTGCCGCGCTGGATCGCTGTGTGGGAGAATTAATGCAATCGGTTGAAGAGGCCGGGATCGCAGATAACACCATTTTTATATTTACTTCCGACCATGGTGGGATGTTGCGTTCTCATGGCGATCCGCACGATTGGAAGCAGGTGGCCTGGGCCGAGTCAGCACAGGTGCCGTTTTTGCTGCGCTATCCTGATGCACACGGTGTTCAGGGACGAGTCATTGATACTCCTCTCAATACGGTGGATATATTGCCAACGCTGCTTGCCCTTGCCGGGATCGACATCCCCAATTCTGCAGAGGGGGATGATCTGTCAGAACTGGTCACTAATCAGGTTGAAATTTCAGACCGGTCTGTCTTGTACATGTCAGTAGCACCCATTGTCGGGCAGGGAGATGCCCATCGTTCTATCCGCACCAGCCGCTATACTTATGTTCGAAAACTGGATGGCCCCTGGCTGTTGTTCGATGACCGGCAAGACCCCCGGCAGTTGAACAACCTGATTGGAAATCCTGATTATGCTTCCCTGCAAAAACAGTTGGATGAAGAACTGCAAAACCACCTGAGGCGCATTGGCGATGACTTCCAACCCCCGCAATTCTATATTGACAAATGGGGATATAAATTAGGCAAGGGCAATGCCATTCCATATATCGAACAGGATGCCCTGGTGCAATCTCCGGCAGGTACGTGGCCAAGGTTATAGCTGTGTTTGGAACAACTTTTAAAGAATCTGGAATGATTGTTAAACATGAGATGCATTGTTTTGCATAACTTGCGAATCGAAACAGAAAGATAAAAAGTGTGGGCGATTTTAACTTTAAAACCATAATCTCATGAGCAGCAAAACATTATTATTCATTGCAGGTCCGTTGCTTGCTTTGGGTTTGCCGAACTGTACCGTAAACACTGACGGTGATAACGACAATACTCCGCCAAATGTAATATTCATCGCTGTTGATGACCTGAATGACTGGATCGGCTGTATGGGTGGGCATCCCCAGGCCATCACACCGAACTTTGACCGCCTTGCTGCCCAGGGTGTTCTCTTCTCCAACGCCCATTGCCAGTCACCCGTTTGCAATCCTTCCCGGGCCAGTTTAATGACTTCTCTTTATCCCTCCACCACGGGCATATACTTTCTCAGCCCGCCCCCAACTGAGTCACAGGTTGCAAATTCAGTTACATGGTTGCCCCAGCGCTTTCAGAATGAAGGGTATCATGTTACCGGGGCCGGAAAACTATTTCATAACGGGGAAGGACAAAATGAACAGCATATACCCAATTACGGGGGGCAATTTGGTGGCTTCGGACCTTATCCCGACAAAAAAATCAGTTCGTATCCTGGTCACCCGTTGTGGGACTGGGGTGTGTTTCCTGAAGAAGATTCGGATATGCCGGACTATAAGATCGCTGAATGGGCCACAAACAGGCTGGCTGAAAAACACGATAGCCCCTTATGGCTTGGGGTGGGGTTTTACCGTCCCCATGTTCCTCAGTATGCCCCTCAAAAATGGTTTGATATGTATCCCATGGAGACCCTTCAACTGCCAGCTATCGTTCCAAATGATCTGGATGATATTCCTCCCTATGGAATTGATATTTCCAGGCTGAACCATGTGCATCCACCCTTTGATTGGGTAATTGAAAATGATGAATGGAAACCCCTGGTTCAATCCTACCTGGCATGCGTAAGTTTTGTGGATGAGCAGTTGGGAAAGGTGCTCGATGCTCTGGACAACAGTGAATATAAAGACAATACTTATATTGTGCTATTCAGCGACCATGGTTTTCATATGGGGGAGAAAGAACGGTTTGCCAAGAGAAGTATCTGGAAAGATGGAGCCGGTGTACCTCTTTTTATTGCCGGTCCGGGAATTGCACATGGCAAGAAATGCAATAAGCCTGTCCAGTTGCTGGATATCTATCCTACATTGCTTGAACTTACAGGCCTCGAAGCAGATCCAAAGCTGGAGGGCAATTCACTTGTTCCATTGCTGAACGACACTGAAGCCAATTGGCCTCATATGGCAAGAACCAGTTTCGGTCCGGGAAATTATGCCATTATATCCGGGAATTTTCGGTATATCCAATACAATGACGGGTCGGAGGAGCTTTATGATATTATCAACGACCCTCACGAATGGCAGAATATTGTTAAAAAGCCCGAATTCAGTGATATCTTAAAACAACATCGGGAACAGGTTCCTGTCCAGCGGCATGAGATCCTTGGCAAAGGATCAACGGGTCACGATTCCTATGAAGCAACTGAGAAAAAAAATAAGTTATAATCAATAGATGCGTGACTTCTTGAGAATAATCGAAACTCTAAAAAATTATGACAAATAATAGAATTAGAAAAAAATCGCTGGGCCTTGTATCCAGTATACTTTTAATCAGATTACCATGAAAACATCTACATTGCTTAAGCAGGTTACCATGCTTGCAGGTGCTTCACTTCTGAGTGGCAGTTCACTTTTGGAGGCAGGATGTACCAGTCATTCTGAGAGCCCAAAGGCACCGAATATCATCATATTTTTTGCGGATGACATGGGTTACGCCGATCTGGGTATAAATGGGGCTGATCCGGATGTGCGCACCCCCAACCTGGACCAGTTGGCCAGAGATGGGGTATTGTTTACCAATGGTTACGTTACCGCACCCCAATGCGTGCCCTCACGTGCCGGAATCATTACCGGCCGTCATCAAAATGCCTTTGGATTGGAAGACAATAACCTGGGGCCCCTTTCACATGACGAGTATACCATCGCTGAGCGCCTGCGTGATGCCGGCTATGTAACCGGGATGGTAGGAAAATGGCACCTGGATTTGATTCAAATGCAAGGCGGTAAAGGGCAGAGGTCTTCAGTCGATTATATGCCACATACCCATGGCTTTGAAGAGTATTTCTGCGGACCGATGGGGCAGTATCATGCTTCCCACGACCTTAAAGGCAATGCCCTGGATAATCCTCCTCAGATTGTCAATGATCTTCGTTTCCGTATTGATATACAATCAGATGCATCACTGGGGTTTCTGGAACGCCGCAAAACCGATGATCGTCCCTTCTTTTTGTATGTGGGTTATTTCGCACCTCACTCTCCAATGGAAGACCCGCCGCACTATATGGAGCGGATGGCCCATGTGGAGGAATATGAGCGGAGAATGGGGCTGGCTTCCGTACTGGCTATGGACGATGGTATCGGACTGATCCGCAAAAAGCTCGATGAAATGGGGATTGCTGATAATACCCTGATCTTCTTTATCAGTGACAATGGCGCACCTTTGCGCGAGGGAGCGTACATTGGTTCCCTTAATACACCGATGACGGGTGAAAAGGGAATGCAGACCGATGGTGGCCAGCGTGTTCCGTTCCTGGCAGCCTGGCCTGGGAAGATACCCGCCGGACAGGTCTTTAAGGAAGCCGTTTGGAGCCTCGATGCCAGTGCAACAGCCCTGAATGTAGCAGGTGCTCCTGTTGATGACAGGGTAGAGGGTGTGAACCTGATGCCCTGGGTGTTGGGGGAAAAAAGCGGACAGGTACACGAAGCACTGTTTTGGCGCTGGCGCTCGCAAGCGGCTGTGCTGAGCGGCAACTGGAAATTTATCAGGCTCGGAAACAATCAGCGCTATTTGTTCGACATTGCAGAGGTTGGAAAAGAAACAGCCGCTGATAATAAAATTGATCAGTATCCTGAAATTGCGGCAGAGCTTGAGCGCAAACTTAAAGAAAAGGCAGACACCTGGCATATTAAGGGCTTGCCCGATAAAGTGGTTCCTGCCGATCAATTGTTTTTTGACCTGCATGTGGATCGCACCATACCCCCTCCAGCATTGGGTAAAGGCAGAACGGGAGTCTATATTCACTGGAAGGAAGGCCGGCCCGGCCACGCTGGCCTCGACAGATGGAAATAAGACAATAAATGCAACTTATGGAAGAACACAAAGCAACAGTGACCACATC
>CAYMXK010000236.1:0-7430 GCA_964393915.1 uncultured Prolixibacteraceae bacterium | reverse complement strand
ATTTTTGCCAGTCTTGAAATGAGTTATATAAATAAATAATAAACCTAATCATTAATGGTATGACAAAACTACTTCGATTTGCAGTAAAAAGATGCCTTGAATGCCTTCGGCATAGTAAAGGCGCAATTGCTCTGGGAGTGCTGCTTGTTGTTTCAACAACGGCATGGGCACAACCTGTTACGGTAAGGGGAAAAGTTACCGAGGCAGGCACCGGAGAACCAATTCCCGGGGTTAATGTGGTGGTACAAGGCACCACTACCGGAACAATTACCGATTTTGACGGTAATTACTCACTCACGGTACCATCGGCCAATTCGACGGTAACCTATACATTTATAGGTTATACTTCGCAGGAAGTGGTTGTTGGAAACCGCACGGAAATTAATATCACACTTGAATCTGCCACCATAGGCCTCGATGAAGTTGTAGCTATCGGCTACGGAACCGTCAGGAAAAGAGATATCACCGGATCAGTGTCGTCGGTGAGTGGCGATGCTTTGCAGGCCATTCCGGTTTCGAGCGCTACCGAAGCGATAACCGGAAAATTAGCCGGGGTGCAGATTTCTGCCACCGAAGGTTCGCCCGATGCTGAGATCAGAATCCGTGTGCGCGGTGGAGGCTCTATTACCGGCGACAATACACCATTGTTCATTGTTGATGGTTTTCCGGTTGAATCGATTTCGGATATCCCGATGGCAGATATCGAATCCATTGATGTTCTGAAGGATGCTTCCTCAACAGCGATATATGGATCGAGGGGCGCCAACGGGGTAATTATTGTTACTACCAAAGGTGGATCTGCCGGAATTGTGAGGGTTAATTACAATGCCTTCACCAGTTTTAAAAAGCTGGCCAGCAAACTCGATGTGCTCACTCCATATGATTTTGTGAACTGGCAGTATGAACGTGCCCTGCTTCAGGGAGGCTCTGAAATGGACAGGTTTACTGACATGTATGGAAATTATCAGGATATGGACCTATACAACGAAGTAATTGCCAACGATTGGCAGGACCAGGTTTTTGGCCGTATAGGTAACACTTTTAACCACAACCTGAGCATTACCGGTGGTTCCGATAAAACATCCTATACTTTTGGCTACAGCCATATTAATGACAAAGCAATTATGCAGTTATCGAATTATAAACGCGATAACCTGTCATTTAAATTAACCAATAAGCCAAATGATAAGATAACCATCGATTTATCGGCCCGTTTTGCCAATACACAGATTGAAGGCGGTGGAGCCAATGAGCAGAACGAAGTTTCATCGGCTGATTCCAGGTTGAAATTCGCAATGATCTTCCCCCCGTTTCCAATTCAGGGGTTAACCGATACGGATGAAACCGATCAGGGCTTTTTCCTTTATCACCCGATTGTTTCGCTTTACGACACTGACCGTTATCAGAAACGCATCACCTATAATTTAAATGGAAGTGTAACATGGGAAGCTGTTAAGAATCTTCGGGTTAAAACAGAATTCGGCATGGATGACTACAGGAATGCCGACGATCGTTTTTACGGAACAACCACTTACTATGTTAAAAACAGGCCATCGGGAGAGAACCAGGGCAAACCTGCCATTATTTTTAACAAGATGGGCCGTGAAACTTTCAGGAACACCAACACTTTAGCCTATGATTTCAGGTCGTTCCTCCCGGAAGAGCACAAAATTAACATCCTGATCGGTCAGGAATATATTCTCAGAAAACAGGAAGAGCATGAAACTACCGTTCACGGGTTTCCTTCCACCTTCTCTTTTGCCGATGCCACCAAGCTTTCAGCACAGGGATCAGCCAATTCGATAGACAATTACTTGTATCCCGATGATATTCTGCTGTCATTCTTTGGCCGCGCAAATTATGACTTTTTAGGCAGGTATCTGGTGAGTGCAACGTTCAGGGCCGACGGTTCTTCTAAATTTTCAGAAGGAAACCAATGGGGTTATTTTCCATCGGCCGCTGTTGCCTGGCGTATTTCCGATGAATCGTTTATGGAATCAACCAGTAACTGGCTCGATGATTTAAAATTGCGCTTCAGCTACGGTACTGCAGGTAATAATAACATCCCCTCGGGCCAGATGGCCCAAACCCTTGAAGTAAGAAATACCACCTGGGTAAACAACTTCAATAGCTTCTGGGCAGGCACTTCAACTATGGCTAATCCCGACCTGAAATGGGAAACCACAGTAACCCGGAATGTGGGTATGGATTATACCTTGCTTCGCGGCAGGTTAAGCGGCTCGTTCGAAGGTTACATCAACAATACCAAAGACCTTTTGATCCGGTTCCCCACTCCGGGTACCGGATATATCGACCAGTTCCGGAATATGGGTGAAACTGAAAACAGGGGCGTGGAAGCATCGGTTAACTGGTTTGTTATTGACAAACCTAAATACGGATTATCCATCAGTGCCAATATTGGTTTCAATAAAAATGAGATCATCTCTCTCGGACTAATGGAAAACTTTGGAGAATCATCAGGGTGGGCATCTACTGAAATCCCCGCAGATTATTGGATATCGACCGGTGGATCGGTAGGCCAGATGTATGGCTACCTAAGCGATGGCCGCTACGAAGTGGATGATTTTGTTGGTTATGTTAACGGTGCCTGGGTATTGAAAGATGGTGTTCCGAATGCCAGTTCTGTAATCGGAACAATCAGGCCAGGTTCCATGAAATTAAAAAACTTAAATCCGGGAGAAGACAACGTGGTGAACGTATCGGACAGGACTATTATCGGTGATAATAATCCTTTGCACACCGGGGGTATGACTTTGAATGCAAGGGCTGTTGGTTTTGACCTTTCGGCTTCTTTCAACTGGAGTTATGGTAACGATGTTTACAATGCCAATAAGATTGAATATACATCAACCAGTAAGTACCACTCCCGCAACATGATCACCATGATGGCCGAAGGGGAACGCTGGACAAACCTCTTACCCGACGGAACAATCAGTAACGACCCGGTACAACTGGCCCAGATGAATGCTACAACCACCATGTGGTCACCTTATATGGCAAGGTATGTATTTTCCGACTGGGCTGTTGAAGATGGTTCATTCCTGCGTTTGAATACCCTTTCTCTGGGGTATACAATTCCTAAGAATTTGATAAACCGGATCAATATCCAGAATCTCAGGTTTTATGTAAGCGGATACAACGTTTACACCTGGACCAACTATACCGGTTTCGATCCGGAGGTATCAACCCGCCGTAGGTCTCCATTAACACCTGGTGTTGATTACTCCGCTTATCCGAAAAGCCGTTCCATCGTGTTTGGTATGAATTTGAGTTTCTAATACAGTAAAAAAAGATAGCAATGAAAAAAATAATAAATAAAATCTTAATAGCCTTATCCCTGATCGTGGTGATGAGCTCCTGTGAGGATGTATTGGATGCACCAACCAAATCTTCATTAGATGAATCGGTCATATTCTCGAATGTAAGTCTGGCAGAGGGCGCTGTTGCCGGGATAATCCATTCATTTGCTGAAACGAACTCATACCGGGGAAGATACCTTGCTTTTTATGGTATTAATACTGATGCAGAAGTGCGCAATGGACTCCGCAATATTGCCGACGAAGGATCGAGGCTGGCCAATTACAATACCAATGTGAACAACAGCCAGATGAACACGGCAAACAATGCCTGGGCTATGTTTTACCAGGGTATTGAACGTGCCAATATAGCCATCAGAGGATTACGTAATTTTGGCGATGTGGAAAACAATCCGCAACTGGCTCAACTATTAGGCGAAGTTCTAACCCTCAGAGCGGTAGTCTATAACGATTTAATCAAAGGCTGGGGAGATGTTCCGGCCCGCTTCGAACCGGTAAATTCAGAAACCGTATATCTGCCCCGCTCCGACCGGGATGTAATTTACAAACAACTTTTAGCCGACCTCGAAGAGGCTGCCACACTGGTGGCATGGCCCAATGAAACATCCATGACCCGCTCGACAGAAAGGGTGAATAAAGCATTTGTAAAGGGTTTAAGGGCACGCCTCGCGCTTGCTGCCGGCGGATATTCGCAAAGACCAGACGGGGTGCGCAGAAGCACCGATACTGACCTTGCTCCTGATAAGATGTACGCCATTGCCAAACAAGAGTGTCTGGACATTATCAACAGCGGAACTGCCAGGCTGGAAACTTTTGAAGGCGTATTCAGGTCGCTTCATGGCGAACAGTATGTTGCAGGACGTGAAATGTTATGGGAAATTCCATTCAGCGAAGGCCGCGGACGTGTGATATTTGATCTCGGAGTAAGGCACACCAATGTTGACAAATATACCGGACAAAACCGTGGAGGGACAAATGGTCCGAATCCCATCATGTTTTATGAATATGACGTAGATGATACCCGTCGTGATGTATCCATAGTGCCTTACGAATGGACAGACGGAATACAGGTGCCAACAAACAATGGCAGGTGGATGTTCGGAAAATACCGTTATGAATGGCTTTTCCAGGAAGCAGGCAGAAGGGTAACTTCGACCAATGACGATGGACTGAACTGGCCATATATGCGCTATTCAGATGTGCTGCTGATGGCTGCCGAAGCCATCAACGAAATTGACGGACCAGTGGCGGCTGCACCCTATTTGCGCCAGGTACGCGAACGTGCTTTCCCAGGCAACACTGCAAAAGTAAATGCCTTTATGGCACAAGCCACAGCCAGCAAGGCGGCTTTCTTCAATGCCATTGTAGATGAAAGGGCGCTTGAATTTACCGGTGAAATGTTGCGCAAGGGCGATTTGATACGCTGGAATTTACTCAGCATTAAACTTAATGAGGCAAAGGTAAAACTGCAGCAGCTTGAAAACCGTCAGGGTAAATATGCAAACTTGCCGGCGAGAATATATTTCAGAACAGCCAGTGACGGAGAAACAGTTGAAATATATGGTTTGAATTATGGCGACACCGACGCAACAGGTGCATCACTGGGTTATACTTCCAATAAAACATGGGTAATTTCAGGGTCAAATGAAACCACTAAATTCTGGGATGCTCTTTTCCTGCGCGATCCGAACCAGCAGCAATACTGGCCGGTCTGGCAGGTGTTTATTGAAACCAGCAACGGTTTGTTAAACAACGATGGTTATAATTTTCAATAATCGGAAACCTTAATAAGAAGAGCAATGAATAAATTATTAAAAAGATTCATCTATATAGTAAGCATCTCTGTGGCAATAATTGCAGCAGGGTGCACCGACGACATCGATCCTGAAAGCACCAGTCTCGATGTCAGCCGACTTTTTTCACCTGTCGATCTGGATGCACGGATAGTTAACCAGACCTCAGTAAGACTTGAATGGAAGGAAGTTAAAAAGGCACAGCATTATAATATTGAAGTTCACCAGAATGCAACAGAGAATTATTCCGGCACCCCATTTAAGACAGTAACCGGGGTTTTGTATGGCCAGCTTCCCTATGTAATCCCGGGGTTTGCCGGTGAAACAACCTATTCAGTTCGCGTGCAGGCTGTTGGCGAAAGCATAAGCGATTCAAAATGGACCAGTACAACTTTTACTACAAACCCTGAACAGATTTTCTTGCCGGTAGATCCGGAGGAAATAACAGCTACCGGAGTTACAGTAAGATGGCCGGCCGGCGAGACAGCCACATCCATTGTACTTACTCCGGGCAATATCACCCGTCCGGTAACGGCCAATGAGATTGCAACAGGCATTGCCATCATCACCGGATTGACCAGTGAAACTGCCTATACAGCAAAATTGATGAATGGAAATGCTACACGCGGCACAGTGTCATTTACCACGCTGCTTGACCTTGGTGGTGCCATAGCGGTTTATCCTGAGGATGACCTGACTGCAATTCTTCAATCTGCCAGTGAAGGGGATGTTTTTGCATTATTGCCCGGCACATACAGCACCCAGGATATTGCAGTTTCCAAAACCATTGCCATAAAAGGGGCCCGTCCGACCGAGAAACCAGTGCTTATGGGTACCATATTCCGCATGAAAGATGGTGCAGGTTTAGACCTAAAGGATCTTATCCTTGACGGAACAGGATCTGCCAATGGCAACCAGACAATCATTTACGATACTGCTCTTCCCGGAGATACTTATGATCCTCTTAAGATCGAGGACTGCATCCTGAGAAATTACACCAAAGGAACGCTGTATGTAAATGTTGCTGCCCTGATCGAATCGGTTACCATCAAGGGCACAATCTATTACAATATAGAATGCAACGGTGGTGACTTCATTGACTTCCGCAATGGGATGGCCAAAACGTTTGATTATACCAATAATACAGCGTATAACAGTGCCCTTGCCCGCGATTTCTTCAGAATGGATGCCGGTGGATCAACCAACTTCCCCGGAATCATGAATACTATTAATATTAGCAATAATACATTTAACAATGTAAGCAATGGCTCCTCAAGGCGAATTCTTTATATTCGTCTTGCCCTGAATCAAATCACCTGCAATAAGAATATCTTTGCCAATACCGAAGGATATTATTCCAATCAGGGGGCAACCAATATTGTGGCGATGAGCAACAATAACTATTTTAATGCACCCAATTTTACGGGCAGCGCGGTTTCAAATGCCAAAAATGATACAGGTACGTACACGACCCTGAACCCGGGTTTTGTAAATGCCGCGGAAGGCAACTTTAAAGTTACCAATGAAGAACTTATTTTCAATGGTATAGGTGATCCTCGCTGGCTGCAATAAGCAGTTTCTGATCAGGTTCTTTACAGGATGATTGATTAACAGGGAGGCTGTCTTACCCGGCGGCCTCCCTGTTCTATAGCCTCAATAAGCTGTGACAGATTATCCTGATTTCCTCAACAATAGTTGAGTCTGGACCGAAATGTCCGGGTTTATTGATTTTCAACTCTTTTACCCCTGATTCGCCAGTTGGCGGGAACTCGCTGAAAATCAATGAACTCTTCAAAGTCCCCTTCAGGGGATTCAGGGGTATTTGACTTTTCGGAGTGGGCTCATAATTAAATATAAAATTTCAGGTAATATGACATTCAACTTATCACTGAAAAAAGTAATAACAACAATATTGTGCCTGACCCTTCTGGCCTTAAACATGCCATCGCAGGCACAAAGTCTGGCTTTTCCCGGCGCTGAAGGCGGAGGCAGATATACCACCGGAGGACGGGAAGGTAAGGTACTGTTTGTCGACAACCTGAACGATAAAGGCAATGGAAGTCTCAGGAAGGCGATTGAAGCCGAAGGGCCGCGCACTATTGTTTTCAGGGTTTCAGGAAATATTGAGTTGTCTAAACCCATTTATATCAAGAATGGTGATGTGACCATCGCCGGACAAAGTGTACCGGGCGACGGCATTTGTCTGGTAAACTATGGTATCAATATTGAATCCGATAATGTAATTATCCGGTTTATACGTGTCCGGCCCGGTGACAAATCCGGTGAGGAGCTGGATGCT
>CAYMXK010000235.1:0-7452 GCA_964393915.1 uncultured Prolixibacteraceae bacterium | reverse complement strand
GGAATAATGTTGCCCCATTTATCGTAAACCAGTTGTCCATTAAGTTGCAAGGCAACCTGTATTATGAACGCTATTAAAATTATCCTTTTCATTTTTACAGCATTTAATCCTTGTTTACAAACTAAATGCCATTATTTTTTATGCTGAAAGAAACAAGGGGAACCTGTACTTTCAGGTACATGGTTTGCAACCTGTGTTCGAACCGTGCCATGTTCTTGTCCCTGATTATAATCGATGTTTGTTTTTTAAAGGTCTGGCTATACGTTTTACTTTGTGTGGTAACTGATAAGCACTGCTATCGGTATGGTTAAAATTGCCCACCCATTGGTCATTCTCCATTAAGCGTATTGTGGCATCTGTCACTGGCTCATAGCTCTCCCCTAATTCGAGTGGCATGCTTATCTAAGGGAAGCTTAGAAAGTCAAAAAAATAAACCCCGGGGGGAATAGTATTCCGCCCAGGGTATTCTTTTAATCAATAATTGATTACAGGGGAGTTTAACGTTGCCTGATTATCTTTCCTGCATCGGTATGAGACCCCAGCTGCAACCTGTAGAAATAAAAACCTTCATTCAATTCTCCGGGTGTAAACTCAAGCCGGTACAACTGATCCTTTTCGACAGTCTTGTTAATCAGCATAGCAACTTTCTGCCCCGACATAGAAAATATTTCAAGACGTGCATTTGCTCTTTCCATCGGTACAAACTCAAAGCTTACCCGATCGGAAAACGGATTCGGCCAAACATTAATGGAATTAATTTCAGTTGCCGGGAATGATATTTCTGCGGAAGCGGATTTCAGAGTTACTTCTCCATCTGATTCTGTAGCAGGCACAACGGTAGCTGTTGGTCTTCCACCACCCTTCCTGACCTTCCTGACCTGTAGTGTTAATTTTACGACTATCTCTGAATAGTTGCCAGTTTCATCCTCTGCCCCGAGAAGTATTTCCTCTGTGGTTGCTATAGTGTAAGAAGTTCCGGCCTGGGGAGTTTGTGTGTATGTCAGGTCTCCTCCGCAATTATCCGAAGCCGGGAACAGCGTGGAAAGGTCTTCAAGCAGATACTCCTCTCCTTCTGTAATCGTTACGCGAATGCTTTTGTTACCGCGGCCAAAATCGGGAACCAAATTGTCAACCACCGTTACGGTCGCTGTACAAGTTGATGTGAGGGAGCTGTTGTCCGGACTGGTTACCGTCAGGGTTACCTCATTTTCGCCAAGGTCAACACATGAAAAGTCAGTTTTATCAATTGAGAGAGTTCCATTCGAAGAACCACCGTCGATCAATTCAGGCGTTAGAGACGCAAAGCCATTGGCATCGAGGTATAGGGTTACATTCTGGCAGACCGCCTCAGGCATATCTACAGAAGTGGCCTCGATGGTAATGGACCGCTGGCATAACCGAACAGGGAAAGAATTGCAAACGCTGGCTGAAAAAGTAACGGTATGAGTGCCGGGAATCAGCATGGTCGCCGAATTAAAATTATTGGTAATCGCAAGCGGGGAGGTAGGATAATAGGTTTCCGCCGATACCGAAGCCAGCCAGGCTTGAATGTCCGCCAGGTTGGACGGACCCTCGGTCAATAAGAGATTTTCCGGACAATTCGACTCTTTTATTATATCATTCCAATTGATTTCAAGAACACAGGAAAAGGGTTCACCTTCGCCCGTTATGACGTATATCAACCAGCCATTTTCTCCGCATAATTCAGGAACTTGGTAATCATCCGCGAATTCCCAGTCCACTCCTTCCTCCAATTCGGGATACAGGTCGTGCAACTCACGCCTGACATATTCCTTTGCCTCAGTTATAACACTTTCCTCGTCATGCAAAACTTCTGTGCCATCAATATCGGTATAATGGATTGCCGTAAGACCAATAGGGGGCAGACACACCAATTCGAACACAGGTTCATTAACCAGGCTTTTCACGCCAGGGGAGTCCGCAGCGTACATCACATCAGCAGAGTTCTGAAAGACATCTGTCATATGGGAATGGCTGTCTGCCAGACTGCTTTCCGCCCGGGATTCCTGAAGTGTCAGGCACAGCATACAAACCACAACAAATAATGCTTTGAAGGTAAAATTTCTCATGTCAATCATTTTAGTTAATACTTAAATATCTTTAAATCTTAATATCAAAGTAAACTATAATAGAGCTGACATGCAACCAGGAATGAGTGTACGGCTTATTTTGGATGATGAAATGCAGGTTTGGATGAGTTTATGTATTTTTGCCCATGTTGCCGTTTTTGGAAGCACAATAAAACCACAACATTTGGGGTGGAACCCTTTGGGGAGGAACCCTTGCTTTTACAGCCGGCCAATAGTGATCGAACCTTATTTCAAAACCATGATGAAAAAGCCTGTTTATTCGTTTACTTTCCTTTCGCTTTTGATGATGTGCGCAATCCTGTCCTATGCTGCACCTGATCAAAATACAACGTTATCTGACCGGGAGAAAAATACTGTCCAAACAAATTTGGATCTGGAAATTATAAGAGAGCGTGTGATTTCCGAGCTCATGGCACCTAAGGCGGAGCAATCCCATATTGAAAATCTGTTGGGGACTATCCGGGATGATGGCTCCTGGCCCGATATTGATTACAAGGATGCCTCGGCTACCGGATGGGAGCACCGATTTCACCTCGAACGTACCGGAGACCTCAGCAGAGCCTATAAACAGCCTGAGTCGGCTTATTTCCAGCAGCCGGAAGTAAAGGAAACGATTTTTTCCGCTCTGGGCTTTTGGTTTGCAAATAATTTTAGATGCGAAAACTGGTATTTTAATGTAATCAGAACCCCCAGGGAGATAACCCGCATTTTACTGCTAATGGACAGTGACCTGACAGACGCTATGAAAGAAGACGCATTACGACTGTCCCTGTGGGCTGACCCCTCAGCAGTGGCACACAACATCGGCGGGGATGTAATCAAGGTTGCGGGAATTAACGCAAAAAGGGCCCTGTTTCTCCGAAATGAGCAGTTGTTGAAGGAATCTGTCGCCATGATGAGCGAAACCATTCAAATTACCACTGGCCAGGGAATCCAACCTGACATGAGCTTTCATCACCGTTCCATTGCGGTTAACTCAACAGCGACGTATGGTATGAAAACCCCGCAGCACTTTGGCAGATGGGCGGCTCATTTCACAGGTACACGGTTTGCCTTCTCCAGAGAGAAGATTGAACTGGTCGTCGACTTCTTCCTTGACGGCGTAACACGGTCTCTGGCACATGGCTCGAAATGGGACCCGGGCACTCTTGACCGTGCTATTTCCCGAAATACAGAACAACTCGAGGATACCCGCCCAGGCCTGCTGTCACCTGACATCCCCCGGAATCTTATGGCGGCGACCTCCTACAGACAAGATGAACTTCAGAAGAGTCTCCTTGTCCGCAAGGGGGAGAAGGAACCTGAATATGCGCATAGTCACTTTTTCTGGCGCTCCGAATATTATAGTCATCAGCGGCCGCACTATTTTGCTTCGGTCCGCATGTATTCCTCCCGTACCTACAATGTAGACAGACCTTATAACAGCGAAGGGTTAAAGAATCACCATCTTGGTGATGGAGCCAACTTTATTTCCCGGACAGGACAGGAGTATAGGGATATCTACCCCGTTTATGACTGGCAGAAAATTCCCGGGGCCACCATCGTACAGAAGCCCGCTCTACCCTCTCCGGATGAGATCACCAAAACCGGTCAAACCGACTTCGTGGGAGGGGTGACCGATGGAATGTACGGAGCCGCCGCCTTTGACTTCCTTAGCCCCCATGATCCGCTTGCCGCCCGAAAAGCCTGGTTCTTTTTCGATGAGGAATATGTAAGCCTCGGGACCGGAATCAGCTCGGATGGTGAACATCCGGTGGCCACCACCCTAAATCAATGCTTCCTCAAAGGGGAAGTGTCCGTATCGACAAAAGCCGGCCGGCTGAATGTGCGCCGGGATGACCATGATCTGGTCTCAGCCTTGTGGGTTCATCATGACCGTATAGCGTATGTGTTTCCTGATCCGCAGAACCTCAGGCTAAGGAACAAAACGGTATCCGGAAACTGGAGGAGCATCAACCTGCAACAGTGGGCAACGGACGAAGAAGTACAGGAGGATGTGTTTAAGCTTTGGATTGATCACGGCCACAGCCCCAGCGAGGAGAAATATGCCTGCATTGTAGTTCCGGGCATAAATGCGGAGCAGGTAGAGCGCTACAGGGAAGACACCCGCATACGTATACTGGCCAACACCCCTGAGATGCAGGCGGTGGAACACACAGGACTGCAGATAGGCCAGATTGCCTTCTATGAAGCCGGGGAAATAGAGTTGACCAGTGGGGTGAAGGTGAAGGCAGAAGATCCCGGACTGGTCATGGTCCACATGTCAGGAAAATCCGTAAAAAAGCTCACCATTGCAGATCCCACCAGAAAACTGGAATCATTCCGACTTAAAATAAACTCCAAAATGGAAGAGCGAGTCGGGGGGTTTACGATTGCCTGGAATGAGAGCGGAGGTTACAGCGATATTCAGATAGAACTCCATTCAGCAGAGGGATATGCCGGGAAAAGTATTAGCGTCACGGAATAATGGATGCACACTTTTTATTTTCACCGATATCAACTCATCATAATTCACTGACTTTATCTTTCCCTCCATGTTGAATGAGAATTGGAATTGTAGTTGAAGCTAATCCCGGTTTTCATATAGCCATTTTCTGCATTTCATGTACTTTGATCAGATAATTGACACTTAGATGATGAAAGACCACTGATTATGGATCACTTATCAGCGATATCGCAAGTAGATTTCTCTTGGCTGCCAGGATTATGCATTTAGGCTCAGGTTAGTTTAAAAAATAAAATCAGGGAATTTTATAAATGTTTCAACTTAATGAAACCATTTAACTGTTAGTGTGTTGTAGATTTAAATTAATAACAAATCATTTTCAAATCAGGAAAACAAAATTGCATAAGTCCAATTAAGCCAATTATAAAAACCTATTATAAGATATTACTGTCCTTTATAATTTAAATTTTAACCATTAAAATCTACGATCATGATGTACAAAAAAATTATTGCAAGTTTCTTAATTTCCATTCTAAGTATCCTTTCGACTTATGGGAATCCATTCTCCCCTAATGATGGTGCTGTCGATCAGGATCAGGATCAGAGGAGGGTGGAATATACCCTGGTTGTTAAATTGATTAATAACGAATGGAGAGTTGTTTTTGAAGATGATTATTCCAAAAGTGATGTGACATTAAGAAGAGGCGATCGGATTAGATGGATCGTAGAAGGCTCGGATGTCTCTTTTCAATTTCCTGATATCCGGATCTTTGGCGATGGCACCAAAGTAGTGCGAGCCGGCAACTCCTTAGTAATGGCCGTTTCAGCCAACAGTCCTTTTGGTAATTTCCCTTATGCGGTTTTTGTGCACGAATCGATGTCCTATGCCAGGGGGCAGTCACCGCCAAGGATTATCGTCAGGAATGAATAAAAGGTGATTTTCTTTTAATAGGGGTATGATGAGATATAAGACATTGAGTTTGCTTTGCATTTGGGCACTTATGGTTGCTTGCAGCATTCAGCGGGAAAATGAGACCAATCAGGATCATATTTCGCCTGATGATTTGCTCCATCAAACACCAGTGATCACAACGCTTGAAAACTTACCTGATTCTCTTCAGCCACGAAGAGTTATGTTAAAGGACACCCCTATGCCAAAATCAATCAGAATACCAATGAGCGATTACGAGGCTTATGAGTTTAAAGATCAGGAAAACAATACCCGCACAATAATCCCTCCCGTAATCACTCAGCGACCAGCGTTGCAGGATGAAATGGGGCAGCCTGTTTTTGATAAGGAAGGGAATTATTATTTTCTGGGAGAAGGTGGTGTTCCCCACTTGTTCACCTATACGACAGATCATGGCCTGGCCCTGGATAATATTACTTCATCCCTCATGGATGCATCAGGGAATTTATGGTTTGGCACCTGGGGTGGAGGCATATCCAGATTTGATGGGATGTCTTTTACCAATTTCAATACCGCACATGGTCTTTCCAATAACCTGGTGCACTGTCTGGCCCAGGACGCTGATGGCAATATATGGATAGGTACGGATGGAGGCGGTGTTTCCCTGTATGATGGCTATACATTTGCACATATCACCACATTACAGGGTTTGGCTAATGATATTGTCTATGGTCTTGCTGCCGACAGCAAGGGCAATATGTGGATCGCAACAAAAGGAGGTGCCTCAAAATATGATGGCACCTCCTTTAGTAATTATGACCGGGAAAATGGTCTGCCAGGTAATTCCATCATCAAAATTGCAGAAGACAACAAAGGGCAAATTTGGTTTGCGACTGGCAATAATGGCGTCAGCAGGTACGATGGATCATCCTTTACCCACTTCACTACGGAAGAGGGTTTAGCTGATAATACGGTCAACTGTATCACTCTGGATTCTTCAGGCAATATCTGGTTTGGAACAAGCGGCGGTGGTGTGTCAAAGTATCAGCAAAAATCCGAACCGGGGGGTAATGGGGTTTTTACCAATTATACGATTTCTGATGGTTTGGGGCATCATGAGATTTGGAAGATCATTGAGGACCGGGAAGGTAATCTTTGGTTTGCTACCGGTGGAGGCGGGGTTTCCAAATATGACGGAAAGCAATTTTCAAATTTTACGACTTCCGAGGGCCTACCGGTAAATATGGTTTACAGCCTTATAGAAGACAGGTCAGGAAATATCTGGGTTGGAACAGCCGGAGGTGGGGTGACCCTCTTTCCGGGGACTGCTTTTCGCATTTTTACCATGCAGCAGGGCCTTGGAGCAAACAGCGTTTACGGTATCACCGAAGATAATGCCGGGAATCTCTGGTTTGGAACGAATGGCGGAGGCGTTTCAAAATATGACGGGAAAGCATTTACCAATCTATCCTATGATCAAGGCTTAGCGCATCCACTTGTAATAAGCTCACTCAAAGACAGTAATGGCCGTCTTTGGTTTGGAACCGGCGGCGGCGGTGTTTCCCTGTATCAGGAAGGTTCTGATGGGTCCCGGAATGCGACCTTTACAACATACAATGCCAATAATGGCTTGCAAAATGATGTCATATATGCCATTATTGAAGATGGCGTTGGAAACCTTTGGTTTGGAACCGGCGGAGGTGGTTTGGTTAAATTTGATGGGAATATCATGCCAGATGGTCAGGCGGGTTTTACGGCATTCACGACTAAACAGGGTTTGGCTGGAAACACCGTGTATAGCCTTTTTGAAGATAGCAAAGGAAATGTATGGATAGGCACAGCAGGTGGAGGTGTTTCAAAATTTGACGGAAAATCATTTACAAATTATACCACAGAACATGGTTTGTCAAACAACATCGTTTGGAGTATACTGGAAGATAAGACTGGTAAGCTTTGGTTTGCCACCCAGGGCGGGGGAGTAAGTC
>CAYMXK010000234.1:0-7485 GCA_964393915.1 uncultured Prolixibacteraceae bacterium | reverse complement strand
CCGTAGTAAACCTTATTTACAGGGTCCCACCGGATAGCCTGGTAGCCGCCATATCCGCCCAGGTCGTACTGGATTTTGTGGCCTTTTTGTATCAGTTCGCGGATGACTTCCCATGAAAATCCGTTTTCAATGGTCAGGACACCGCCATCGGTCATCTTTTCTCCGGTGGGTTCGCTCGAACCGTGGTGCTGCATGCGGGGCGCATCCCCTGCCTCCTGGATGTTCATCCCAAAATCGACGATATTGCAGACGATCTGCACATGCCCCTGTGGCTGCATGGCGCCCCCCATCACCCCAAAGCTCATGTACGGAGCACCGTCTTTGGTAATAAATGCAGGAATAATCGTGTTGAACGACCTTTTATGCGGTGCATACACATTGAAATGGCCTTCTTCAAAGTTGAACATCTCGCCGCGGTCCTGCAGCACGAAGCCCAGTCGGGTAGGAGTCATGCCTGATCCCATCCCCCGGTAATTGCTCTGTATCAGCGATACCATATTCCCCTCGCTGTCGGCGGTGGTGAGGTAAATTGTACTCGATTGCTCCAATTCTCCGGGAGTGTAACTGCTTGCTGCCCGCCTCGGATTGATCAGCGCCGCCCTCTTTTTGCCGTATTCCTTTGAAATCAGCTGATCTACAGGTATTTTGTTAAAGTCAGGATCAGCGTAAAACTTGGCCCTGTCTTCGAAAGCCAGTTTCTTGGCCTCGGTGAAATAGTGCATATATTCGGCAGAGCCAAAGCCCATGCTGCCTATGTCGTAATTCTCGAGGATGGTGAGCATTTGGAGTGCAGCAATGCCCTGTCCGTTGGGTGGCAGCTCCCAGACGTCATAGCCCCGGTAGTTCACCGAAACCGGATCCACCCATTCGGATGTATGCTCCAAAAAATCGCGCATACTCAGAAATCCTCCGTTTTCCTGCATGTAAAGTACTATTCTCGATGCAATTTCACCTTTGTAGAAGACGTCGCGGCCTTGCAGGGCAATTTTTTCCAGGGTTTCGGCCAGGTAAGGATTTTTAAAAATCTCACCCTTTGCAGGGGCTTTCCCTCCGGGCATAAAGATTTCTTCAAATCCGGGGAATTTTTTTAAGATCTGCGAATTGCGCTCCCAGTAATACGCAATCAGCTCACTCACCGGAAATCCCTCGCGGGCATATTTTATTGCCGGATTCAGAATCTCTGCCATGGGCAGTTTTCCGAATTTTCCGTGAAGTTCAAACCATCCGTCGACGCAGCCGGGAACAGAAACCGGAAGGGGTCCCAGAGAGGGTATTTTTGTAATATTGTTTTCTTTAAAATAGTCGAGGGTGAGGTTGAAGGGAGACCGGCCACTGGCATTAAGGCCATGCAGCTTCCCCGATTTCGCGTCCCAGACAATGGCGAAGAGGTCGCCCCCAATGCCGTTTCCTGTGGGTTCGACGAGACCCAGCACCGCGTTGGCTGCAATTGCCGCATCAATGGCATTTCCTCCTGCTTTCAGGATGTCGAGGGCAACCTGTGTGGCCAGTGGCTGACTGGTAGCAGCCATTCCGTGCTGTGCGATTACCTCGCTGCGTGTGGCAAAATTCCTGCCCGTTATGCGGTCTTGTCCTAATGTTATTAATGTGAAAGTCAGGGCCAGTAAAAGTGTAGTAAGTCGTTTCATTTTTCTAATTTTGAAAAACCCGAAATTAAGCAAATTTTAACAATAATTTTCCCATGGAAAACAACAACTTTATCCTGATGCACCCCCGCGACCAGATCATCCTTGTAATTAACCGGATTTACAAGAATGGCCTGACCACCACCTCCGGGGGAAACCTTTCGATCATTGATGAGGAAGGAAAGATATGGATCACCCCGTCGGCTGTCGACAAAGGATCGCTCACCCCCCGCGATATCATCTGCCTTCATCCCGACGGCACGATGGAGGGACCGCACAAACCTTCGTCCGAGCTGCCATTCCATAAGGCCATCTATGAAATAAGACCTGATATTAAATCTGTGGTTCACGCTCATCCTCCGGCACTTGTGTCTTTCAGCATCGTGAGAAAAGTGCCCGATACCAGGATAATTCCCCAGGCGCAGCAGGTATGCGGCCCCATCGGCTATGCCCGCTATAAGCTGCCGGGAAGTGAGCAGCTGGGCGATCAGATTGCCCAGGAGTTTGCCAAAGGGTTCAATTCAGTTATCATGGAAAACCACGGAACTGTGGTCGGTGGAGGCAACCTGATTGAGGCGTACGAACGGTTCGAGGCGATGGAGTTTTGCGGGCGGACTTTGATCAATGCCAAATCGGTAGGTGAACCCAAATTTCTGAATGATGAACAGCTTGCTGCATTTGACGCGCAGATCCCGCACGATTTGCCTGAGCTTGATGAGGTTGTGGTGGCTTCGGACGAGAAAGCCATCAGGACGGATATTGTCAGGATCGTCCGCAGGGCATGCGACCAGGGTCTGATGATGAGCACATATGGAACGGCATCAGTACGCTGGCGTGGCAACGATTTCCTGATCACGCCTACCAATGTGACACGCTGGAATATAGGACTTGAAGATGTGGTACAGATTCGGGATGGGAAGCGGGAACCAGGTAAGGTACCAAGCCGTTCCACCTGGCTTCACCATGAGATCTACCGCAAAAACCCGCACGTCAACGCCATTATTCTTACCCAGCCGCCTTACCTGATGGCTTTTGGGGCCACACATGAGGAGATGGATGTAAAAACCATCCCTGAAAGCTGGATTTTCCTGCAGGATATGCCCAACCTGCCATTCGGGTCGCAGTTTGCCGGAAAGCCTGATATCCCGGATCTCATCTCCCAGAGTGTTTCTGCGGTGCTTATCAACAACGACGCCATTGTGGTTACGGGGAATTCCCTGTTGCAGGCTTTCGACCGGCTCGAAGTGGCCGAGTTTTCTGCGAAGTCGCTGTGTATGGGCAAGGCCATCGGCGAGTTTTATCCGATAGGTGAGGAGGAGATTGATGAGTTGAGGAGGGCGTTTTTTTGATACGGGAGTCCTAGAGCTCCGGGGGCTCTGGTCCACTCTGATACGCTTCGGTATGCTGTTGTACACTCCGGTAGGCTCCGGTGGTGCGGTACACTCCGGTAGGCTCCGGTAGGCTGCGGTACGCTCCGGTAGGCTGTGGTACGCTGCGGTACACTGCGGTAGACTGCGGTAGGCTCCGGTACGCTGCGGTAGGCTCCGGTACGCTGCGGTACGCTCCGGTACACTCCGGGTTGAAACCCGGAGTTATTATTGGGCAACTCCTACGGAGTTTTGGGGTTGCCACGTGATAGATGTGGCGTCCGGTGATGGGTGTTGAGGACTCCTTCGGAGTTTGAGTTGGGAGGATGTTAGAAGAGGTATTTTTCGTCCCACTTTATGTCGTTTTCTTTAAGTAATTCACGGTACTCATCTTCAAATTTTATCTTGCTGTGGTGCTCTTTTTGTCTGGCGATATAATTTGCAATCATTTTCTTTTCCCTGATGGAGTAGGTTAGTGCGGCATAACCCTCAGCCCAATATGTGAAATGCGGAAAGTTTCCGGTTGACTTCATCCAGAAGTTTGAAGCTGTCTTTATCTCTTTAATAAAATCTGAAAGTGCTACAGTTGGATGAAGATCTGTCAGGATGTGAATGTGATCTTCTATGCCATTGATTATGTAAGGCACACTCTTTCTATTCCTTATAATTCCTGAAATATAGCTGTACAGGGCTTCGTGATGCTGCTCGGGAAGGGTTTTTTCACCGTAATAGGTGCAGAAAACGATGTGATAGAGGATTTGACGGTAGCTGTTCATGGTTGGTTGTTTTTTTTTTGTTGAAGCTCCGGGTGAAATGCTCCGGGTGAAGAGGCTCCGGGTGAAATGGCTCCGGGTTGAAACCCGGAGTTATTAGAGGGCAATTCCTCCGGAGTTTTGGGGAGAGAGCGGAGAGGGATTATTTCTGCTGATGCAGACAGGTGAATGCTGCTGATAATCATTTGAGGGATTTTAGGATGTAATACATAGTTATTGTTATGTTATTTGGGAATGGAGCGAAGATAGCAAGATTCTTCTAAAACCATATTGGAATAAAGTTAAAATATTAAATATAAGATGAGTTTAATAGAGGTTTG
The DNA here is from genome assembly GCA_964393915.1 of uncultured Prolixibacteraceae bacterium. Taxonomy (GTDB): domain Bacteria; phylum Bacteroidota; class Bacteroidia; order Bacteroidales; family Prolixibacteraceae; genus UBA1413. The sequence continues at coordinate 3,382 of CAYMXK010000234.1, read as the reverse complement.
GCCGAGTTCGATTTATTATACTCTTCCAACTGAAGTGGTGGCATATAATTGAACCGAAATTGGTAGTGATGCGTCAATTGAGACGATAGTCGAGGTTCTTTTTCAGTAAAAATCTGACGCGACAAAAAACTTTTTTTAGTACGTTTGCATCCGGGCAGATAACTCCGAAGGGGTTAGCTATTTGAACCTGTGATTTTCATTTTTGGTAGGAGATGGGTACTTGGATAGCATAAATAACTCCGGAGGAGTTTCCCTGGAATAACCCCGGATTTCAATCCCGGGTTTGTAAAGTACCCCGGTCTTCTGCCCCTTGGTTCATATGGAACCCCGGTTTTCTGTCCCTTGGGTCAAAGGACACCTTGGTTTTCATTCCCGGATTCATCACGCACCTTGTAAACAATAATCAGATAATGTAATGAAAAACCTGCTTTTGCTATCCCTTCTATTCCTCTCCTTGTTTTCCTGCACGCAGCCGCAGGATCCTGTTGAAGTTGCCCAGTGGCGCGGACCTATGCGCGATGGGATATACCCTGATACTGCCTTGCTCAGGGTTTGGCCTGAAGAGGGCCCCGCCATGCTCTGGTCATACGTAGGACTTGGGGCCGGACACAGCAGTCCGGTAGTGGCCGGAGAGTATGTTTATGTTACCGGAATCCCGGATACCCTGACCTCGGAGGGGGTTTTGTTCAAATTCGACCTGAATGGGAAGCTCTTATGGCAAAAGAGTTATGGGCCCGACTGGAGTGAAAACTTTCCGGGAGGACGCTCCACGCCAACAGTCGCCGGTGACCTGATCTACATCGAGAGCGGGGTAGGGGCTGTCCATTGTTTGAAGACTACCAGCGGTGAGATAGTTTGGTCGGTCGATTTCTTTGCCGACCTGGCTGCGGATTCTGTTCAGTTCGGCTACTCCGAGTCGGTGCTTATCGACGGTGACCGGCTGATTTGCACCCCAGGCGGAAAGACCAGTAACATGGTGGCGCTTGACCGCTTCACAGGCGAAGTAATCTGGCGGTCGCCCGGATACAGGGAGCAGGCCACCTACAGCTCACCCATCCTTTTTAACCACAATGAAAACAGGTTGCTGGTTAATCTTACGGCCACTTCCATTATCGGTCTCGACGCCGATTCAGGCGAAATGTTCTGGCGGGTTACACAGCTTCAGGACAATAAGATCCATGCCAATACGCCCATTTATCATGACGGCAAAGTGCTTGTTTGCAGTGCATCGCGCAAGGACAGCTCCGGTCTGGTGCTGCTTCAGCTTTCACCTGATGGCAGAGAGGCTGATATTTTATGGCGCAACCAGGAGATCCTTAACCTGATGGGGGGCGTTGTTCTGATGGACGGACATGTTTATGGATCATCCTACCTTCAGGCTCGCTGGTTTTGCATCGACTTTCACTCAGGAGAAACAAAATATGTGGCCAATGACATGGGAGGGGGTCCTGTTATATGGGCCGACGGGCTTTTCTATTGCTATGCTGAGCGTGAGGGTGAAATGGTAATGGCAGAAGCCAATCCGGAGGAGTTTAAAGTTATCAGCAGGTTTAAGGTCCCGCTGGGAACAGCCGAGCACTGGGCCCATCCTGTTATCAGCAACGGAATGCTGCTTGTGCGGCATGGCGATGCGATAATGGTGTATGACATAAAGGAAGCACAGGGCTGAAAAAAGGGTATATTTTGCTTGAAAAATCTGCTATTTCAAATCTCAAAATCAATCAACCCTTATAAGTATATGCTTATCAATTTACTATAATAAGGCATTAAAAATTAACGCACCACCAGTGAATTGAAATTTATAGGGATACATTGGTTAAGATAGTCCAGGTTCTTTTAACTATGAAATCTAACGTGACAGATTTTTTTTTTTTTACTCCGTTTGCAGCAGGTCGAGTAACTCCGAAGGAGTTCCCCTAAAATATCCCGGGATTTCAATCCCGGGTTTATAAGGCACCCAGTGCTTGAAGCAGGTTAAGGTTTGAACCAGAGGTTTATTCCCCGAAGAACAGGTCTTCCTTCAGTTTGGTTATACGCCCCAGGGCATAGTTGGCATTCAGCGCCTTTTCCTTTGCTTCTGTTAAATAGAGCTGGTAATAGTTTAAAGCCAGGGTTTTGTTCGAGTTGTATTCTTCGAAGGTGGTGGCAATCTCAAAGAGCAACTCATGGTTGGTATAGTCAAGTTCATATGCCTTCTTCAGCATTTCAATGGAGATGTCAAATTCACGGGTGAGGCCATGCACCTGTCCGAGATGATGGTAAATGTCGCTTAAATAGTAAGGTGTCGATGATTCGATGGCCAACAGCAGGTACTGTTTGCTCATCTCATAATCCTTCAATTTTTTGTGACAGAGTCCGATGTATAGCGCCACGAACGGATCGGTAGGCAGCTCATCGAGTGCCACTTCGAGCACCTCCAGTGCCTTGTCCTCCATCTTGTTGAAATAGAGCACTATTCCATATTCTTTGCGCACCTCGAAATACAAGCTGTTTTCTGCCAGCCACTCCTCGTAAACCGGCAAGGCCTCCTCAAATTTTCGCTGCGTGTAGAGGTTTTGTGCCAGACGGAGCAAAAGCATCGAATTGCCGGGGAATTCCTCCAACCCACGGCGCAGGGTGGCATTCGACCTGGTGAACAATTCTGCCTGGTTGTACAATCCGGCTAGGCTCGGATAGACACCGATATCCCTGGGATTGACGGTTAAAACCTGCCCGAAGAGGGCGATGGCCTCCTCTGTTTTGCCAGTGCGCGCTGCCGCAACTGCCAGGTTTTTATTGAAGAACACATTGGTGGTATCCATTTGCCTCAATCCGGAGAAAATTCCATAAGCTTCAGGGTATTCGCGCTGGTTGATAAGCAATTGCCCGAGTTTTGCCCTGACCGCAACATCGTCAGACCCCAGTGACAGGGCTTTGCGGTAAACCCTGATAGCATCGGTTACATTTCCGAGAGACGACATCAGGTCGGCAAGGTCGGTCAGATAAGTGACGTTCTGCTGGTCGAGGACCACTGCCCGGTTGAAAGCACTCATGCTGCCGGCATAATCAAACGTCTCCCTTAAAATCACGCCTTTTTTGTGAAACAGGGCCGCCGTTGGCTGACCGTCCAGCAGATTATCGACCTGACTGAGCGCCTGCCCGTATTGTTTGCTGAGGATCAGCCGGTCTAAACGCTCCTGCGAAAACGCAGTTTGCGACCAATTAGCGAAAAGGAAGATTAGAATTAGAATACGCATTTCAGTAATCGTTTAAAAGGTCAATAAAAAGGTCATTAAAAAGGTCATTAAAAAGGTCATTAATAGTCATTAAAAGGTCATTAATAGTCATTAAATAGTCAATAAAAAGGTCATTAAATAGTCATTAAATAGTCATTAAAAAGGTC
>CAYMXK010000233.1:0-7556 GCA_964393915.1 uncultured Prolixibacteraceae bacterium | reverse complement strand
CATTTTGCCGACTGACATTGCGAGACGGCCGTCCTCTCCTAGGTTTCTCTTTCAGAATCGATGAAAAAGTGATTGCTAGCTGTTTGTCTTCATTGTCCGTTTTATTGTTTTTTTTACTCATGTTTACTTGTCTTTGAGTGATATTTTACCCGGACTTGCCTTCGATATGTTTCTCCCCACTGAGCCACTGCTTTTTGGTGTTTTACTTTTGTTTATAATCAGGGTATCTGCTGAAAGAGGCTTCGACAGGGAAATTCTCCGCCATCCGGTTTCCTGGGCCATCTGGCTTTATTTGTTCTGGGTTTTCATCACCAGCCTGACCAGTACAATGCCATTGATCTCTTTTAAGTTCCTGATGGTTCGGATTTGGTTTATTGTCGGTTTTTATCTACTTGGAATAAAACTGTTTGAAGACAACCGGAATATTTCCCGGTTTATATGGATTTATGTTACCGCCCTGATCATCGTGATTTCTTATACCATTTTTCGTCATGCCGGACATGGTTTATTGAACAAACAGGCTGCACACTGGGTAATGACTCCCTTTTTCAACGATCATACATCCTATGGGGCCGTACTCGCTATGTTTATTCCGTTCCTGACTTTCTTGTCATTCAGTAAATATGTGCCCGACAGAGGAAAATGGATTTCAAGGCTGGTACTTGGAATTCTGGTCACGGCCTTCATATTGTCGTATACACGCGCAGCATGGCTTAGCCTGATACTTGCAGCAGGGGTATATGCCATGATAAAACTGCATATCCGGTTCAAAACCATGATCATCTCGCTGTTATCGGTTTTGGCTGTTGTATTTGTTTTCCAGAAGCAGATTGTGGAGTATCTCGAGAAAAATGATGATGAATCCTCCTCTAACCTGATGGAACATTTCAGCTCCATGTCGAATATTACATCCGATGCTTCTAACCTTGAGCGAATAAACCGCTGGGGTGCGGCTGTCAGGATGTTCAGGGAAAAACCGGTCTTCGGATTTGGCCCCGGAACCTATATGTTTAAATATGCACCCTATCAGCTGTCAAAAGACAAGACCATAATAAGTACCAATATGGGCGATATGGGCAATGCGCACAGCGAATACCTGGGGCCGCTTGCAGAAAGCGGGCTGGCTGGCATGCTGACATTCCTGCTGCTCGTTATTGTGGTTCTGTATACTGCAATTCATACATACGCCCGGCTGTCTGACGGATACCTCAGGGGGATTCTTATTTCCGCGTTTCTTGGTCTTGTAACCTATTATGCCCATGGTTTTATGAACAACTTCCTGGATACTGATAAAGTAGCCGTTCCATTCTGGGGTTTTACAGCCATAATTGTATTGATTGACCTCAGGTCGAGAAAGCAAAAAAGTGATGAACATGCATAAAAAAATCCGGATGATGATCCGGATTTAAAATATTTTGTAAAATCTTTTCTACTGCTTAACACGTTCACAGTATGAACGATCGCGGGTATCTACCTTTAATACCTCCCCCTCGTTAATAAACAAAGGAACCATAATTTCTGCCCCTGTTTCAAGAGTGGCTTGCTTCAGTGCTGTGGAGCTGGCAGTATTTCCCTTCTCGCCGGGAACGGTATAAGTGACAGCCAGTTCAACAAAGGGTGGAAGTTCTGCCGTTAATGGAGTTTCTGTGTCGGTGTGAAATTGTACTTCAATAGCCTGGCCTTCTTTCATCAGGTCGTTGTTGTCGATCAATTCAGGATTTAGCGAAATCTGTTCATAATTTTCCATATGCATAAAATGACATCCCATATCATCCTTGTAAAGATATTGGTAAGGTCTTCTTTCAATACGTACCGTTTCGATTTTTACTCCTGAGTTGAAGGTGTTTTCAAGTACCCTTCCGGTTTTCAGGTTTTTAAGCTTTGTCCTTACAAAAGCCGGACCCTTGCCTGGCTTAACGTGCAGGAACTGTACAACCGTCCATAACTGATCGTTCCACTCTATGCAAAGCCCGTTTCTTAAATCTGCTGTTGTTGCCATATAAATAAGTCTTTTAATATTTTCACGGCGCAAAAATAGATAAATCTGTTAAAATCAGCTAATTTCTTTTACAGTTAATCACTGCAAGATGATATCAGAAACTTTTTATGACTGTTCCGTTGCGTTTATAATGGGTAAGGACTGCCCGAAGTGAACCAACTCTCAGGTCGAGGTCAAAGAGGATGGGTACCTGGTCTTTTTCTGAAATGAAGAAATGGAGTCCGTCTGAATCTTTAAGGACCTTGCCTTTATCAACCTCGGGTAAAAGTATATACGCTGACACCTTACCCAAATCAGTATCAACGGTTTGAATACCGTTGTGTTTGATTTTGATGGTGCTTACCTTGTGTCCGTTGATGACAGGCAATTCAACATGTTTTCCCTTTTCGACACTGTTAATGTAATCCTGATTTACGAAATAGAAAAAAACCGATAATATATCGGTAAGATTTTTGGGCACCTTAATTCCGCCTGTTCTCTCGCTGAAAATGGAATCGTTTGGATAGAAATAGACTTCGTTGTAGTACTTGTAGCTTCCCTCCCTTACATTGCGGATGGCCTTGTAGGGCAGATATGTTTTAGCATCAACAATACTTTCATAAATGTTGTGGACCCTGAAAAGTCTGTCGGTAACCCCTGTTGTGCGGCCTTCCATAGAATAATGGATGGCGGGTTTTCCGTTGTATACCGTATCGGTAATAATAATTTTTGCCTCTCCCCCCTTAACGAAACCATATTTAAGATTATAGGTAAGTGTCGATTTGTTTTTGGCAGTGATGTGCAAGGGTGAACAAATGATAAACAGCAGAGCAATTACCAGGCGAGACCGCGGTGAAATAACCTCCTTCAGCATAATTCTGATAAAAGCCTTGAAGATGCTCATATTTGAAGATATATTTTTCATGCTTTCTAAAACAATTTATTCTTCGGAATGGTTGCCACAAAATCTTTCAGGTAGAAAGGTTCGAAATAGGCGACATTCTCAAATTCATGCAAATTATAACGATTTCTGGCTAAAGCTGACATAAACCGTGCCGAAGCATGAACTTCGCCGGGAAACCTGGCGTTGGGATGATTAAGGGCCAGTCTGCATTTCGCTGCTCCGTTGCCAAAAAAAATAACTTCCCGGCTTTCAAGTTCATGGGCATATGAATCTTCATCAATGATCCTGGCTTCAATGCCGGTAATTGGTATTCCTTTATAGTCGTAGAGAGCGGTATATACTTCCATTCGCCTGGCATCTATCATCGGGCAGAGCAGGGTGGTGCTGTTCAGGGTCAGTCCATAATCCTGCGGATGGTGTGCAACCTGCGAGGCCAATGCATCAAGGGTTCCGACAGAGATCAGTGGTTTATCCAGGGCGTAACAGATTCCTTTAGCAACCGAGACTCCGATACGAAGGCCGGTATAGGAGCCAGGGCCCCGGCTTATGCATACAGCATCCAGATTTGCCATTGGAATATTGTTTTCTTGCATCAGTTCTTCGATGAACACGGTTAGTTTTTCAGAATGATTGTATCCTTCGATGGTTTCTTTGGACACCAATACCCCGCCGTCGCGGCAAATGGCGGCTGAACATACTTCGGTGGCGGTTTCAAGCAATAAAATGGTGGTCATATCAGCTGTGCAATACTTAATTATTAAAAATGCAAAGGTAATATTTGAATTCAAACCGAATATCTGGCCAGGGGGTGTGAGTAGCTTTCAGTTTGTTGTCATTTTTCAATCTGAATGAACAACTCACCCCATTTGGTGGTTATTCCATGGAAAATAGTCCGTAGCGCTCTTTTTTATTTGAAGAAACGGATGTTTTTTCTTATCTTGCTAGTTGATTTCCGTTTGCATGTATTACAATCCTGACATATTTAAGATTCAGAGCAACAATCTTGTGCCCCGGAAAGGGAGGGTACTTATTGCTGAGCCATTTCTTCCGGGAAACTACTTTAACAGAGCGGTTGTTCTCCTGGTTGCCTACAGCAAGAAGGGAACTGTTGGTTTTATACTGAATAAGCAGATTGAACTCAATATACAGGATTACATCAACGATTTTCCCGATTTTAATGCACCAGTTTATATTGGTGGCCCGGTTTCCACCGACAATATCTATTTTATTCACACCCGCGGTGATGTCATACCCGGAAGCATTCCTGTGCTTGATAATTTATTCTGGGGTGGTGATTTTGATGAGCTTAAGCGGCTTGCGGATATTGGAATGATTCTGCCTTCCGAATTCCGGTTCTTTCTGGGTTATTCAGGTTGGGACGCCGGACAACTGGAACATGAAATTAAAGAAAACTCCTGGCTGGTGAATGATGTCGATGGGGAAGCGGTTATGAGAAACCTTAATATGTCTTCCTGGGCGGATTTCGTCAGAAAAGTGGGAGAGAAGTACAAGATATGGACTAACTTCCCTGAAAACCCGGCATTAAACTAAGGCTTCTTTACCTGATCATTTCTGTTTTTCCAAAGCAATGCTTCAACACCCTCCCTGATGCTTCCCGATTTTTTCTTTACAAAACGTTTTATGCCTATGCCCATTATCCATCTGAAGCCGTATCGCTCTGAGACCGTGAAAATCTCATTCATCGCCGGAAGATCTTCGGGTGTTAGCTGTTCTTCCTCTACCACCTCCAGGCCCAGTCCTTGGGCCGATTCAATGGTCAGCTGCCTGAGGGAATCCACAAAGCAGCCTGTGCCAGTTGAAGGGGTCAATAGCTTGTCCTTTCTGATACAGTAGAGGTTGGATCCAATTGTTTCAACCAAGGCGCCATTTTCATTGCAGAAAATTGTTTCACCATATCGTGTGCCGGCCAATTTTAATTTTTCATCCTCCCAGGTGCGGTACATTCCAATGGCCGACTTTCCATTGGTATTTCCCGACCATTTCAATTCCGGAGAAATGATTGCCAGCTTCCCCTGCTCATCAAATGGAATTTGTCGCTCCGGATATTTCTCGATAGCTGCAATTAACTCCCGGTTATTCTGATTTGCGAAAACGTACAGATGTAACCATCCTCCCAGGTAGGCCTTGTTTTTATTGATCAGGCGGCTGAAAAGCCTCCTTAATTCGTTAAGGTCGGAACGATCAATTCTGTAGGTTCGGTGCAGAAGCTCAAAATGCTTGTTTAACTGTTCAATATGAAGCTCTAAGAATGGAATTTCTCCATGCGCAAACCACATGGATGTTTTTACGTGTACAGGGAAATGCATCCATTCGTGTTTTGGATAAAAATCTGTTTCAGCAGTAATTTTTCCCTGATGGAGGTAAAATTCCATTTTGTATCTGGTTTATAAACTTCCGAAGAGCTGGTCGATAAATTCCCCAAACAGTTGAGGCCTTATCAGGGCCGGAAATATAAATCCGAACAGCGCACCCAGAAAATGGGCGTCATGGGCAACATTGTCCAGCTCCTTTTTACTCATCTGGTAGGAATAGAGGAGGTACAGGCCGGCAAATATGATACCCGGTATAGGGATAATCCCGAAAAAATAGACCTTCTCCCAGGGATTCATAAAGATAAATGCAAAAAGCACGGCAGCCACGGCGCCCGAAGCCCCGATGGCGTTGTAATAATAGTTGTTCTTCTGTTTGACCAGGGTGTAGAGATTGGAAAATATGGCTCCTCCGGCATAGAGTAAAAGAAAATAGGCTCCCCCCGTCCGTCCGAAGTACAAGTTGAAATATTGCTCAACACCAATGCCGAAAAAGAACAATACAAACATATTAACGAACAGGTGTGTCCAGCTGGCATGTAATAGGGCATGACTGAGCAAACGGTAATATTGTTTCTGATGAACAACTTTGGCTGCATTAAACAGAAGCTTATCCATTAACTGCCCGTTGGAGAAGGCAATATATGAGACCAGTGCTGTAATTCCTATGATGTAATATGTAATCATCTTAATGTAAAATTTTATAAATCATTTCTTTATAAAGATCTCCCTGTGATACTTCTCCCGAGGCCTCAAGTCCTTTGCTTTTCATATCGAACTCGCGCAAAATTCCTATGATCCCGAAGATCTTTGTTGGAGTATAACGTTTGGCTTCCTCAATGGTTTTACGGGCGATAAAAGGCGACGAAAGCTTCAGGTGTTTCATTACTTCGCTTTCCGACTTGTTTGTCAGGAAATGATACCGGAACAACCTTGTGAAATAGGAGAAAAGCACGCCAATTGTGACAGGCATTGGATTGCTGTTGGGGTTGGCAGAAAAATAGTTAATTATGCGGTTGGCTTTTAAGACATCTCTGTTTCCCAGTGCATTGGTAAGCTCAAACGGGTTGTATTCCTTGCTGATTCCGATGTTCTTTTCTACATGGTCGGGAGTAATCTGAACCCCTTTGGGAATGAGGATAAAGAGTTTTTTTAGTTCATTGACGACCTTGCTGAGGTCCTCTCCGAGAAAATCGGCCAGCATTTGGGTGGCCTGCGGAAGAATGGAATATCCGTTTTCCTTCACATATTTGTCTACCCACTGAGGGATCTGATAATCCCTGATTTTCTTCGACTCGAAAAACAAGGCATTCTTTTTCAGGGTCCTGGCCAGTTCAGTGCGGCCATCGATCTTTTTGTATTTGTAGTTGATTACCAGGATAGTGGTTTTTGACGGAGCAGCCAGATACTTCTGTAAGGCCTCCATATTTTTCCAATCCTGGGCTTCTTTAACTATGATTACCTGCTGGCTGGCCATCATGGGAAATCGCCGGGCAGCCTCCATCACCGTCAGGGGGTCGGTATCCCGTCCGTAGAAAACAGTCTGGTTGAATCCTTTTTCTGCTTCGGAAAGTACATTGTTTTCAATGTAGTCGGATACCAGATCAATATAATAGGCCTCTTCTCCTGTCAGAAAATAAACGGGATGGTATATTTTTTTCTTAAGCTCCTCGATGATTTGTTCAAACTCCACGTGTTCAGAATTTTAGATGTTTAACCGACTGGCCGTTGTTTTTAATTTCCCTGAGGGCGTCGATACCAATGTTTATGTGGTTGTCGACAAACATAGAGGTAACTTTTTTGTCGCTTTCCTCTGTTTTTACGCCGGTCGAGATCATGGGCTGATCGGATACCAGCAGCAAAGCACCCGACGGGATCTGGTTGGCAAAGCCTACCACGAAGATAGTTGCTGTTTCCATGTCAATGGCCATGGCGCGGGTTTTTTCGAGGTATTTCTTAAAGCGTTCGTCGTATTCCCAAACCCGTTTGTTGGTGGTAAATACGGTCCCTGTCCAGTAGTCCAACTGTCTTGTTCTGATAACGTGTGAAACGGCCCGCTGCAGGTTAAAAGCCGGTAATGCCGGAATTTCAGGTGGCAGGTAATCGTTGGAAGTACCGTCGCTTCTTATGGCTGCAATCGGCAGGATCAGATCGCCCAGTTTATTTTTGGGTTTCAGTCCGCCGCATTTTCCAAGGAAAAGGACAGCCTGGGGCGATACGGCGCTCAAAAGGTCCATAATGGTGGCTGCGTTGGGACTGCCCATGCCAAAATTAATAATGGTTATTCCTTCAGCGCTTGCATTGGGCATTGCCCTGTTGCTGCCAACTACAGGAACCTCAAAAC